>NZ_JBIMSN010000099.1:0-739 GCF_043944905.1 Antrihabitans spumae | reverse complement strand
GCACAGGACTCAGCCGGTGGTTGAGTCCTCAAACCAGTAGGTCTCCGGACTCCCCGGGGCGATTCACTCACGCGCACACAGCGTTCTTTTGGCGAAGGCGAGGAGCCAGAGCATATTTGTGCCCGCTCTGCTTCTCCGCTGGAAAGATGAAGGGGAGGTGGGGGTACTCGTTCAGGAGCAGCTGAACGCGCTCGAAACACTTGCATGCGGAGCCCGCCTACAGGTGTACGACGTGAACATCATCTTTCATATGCAGCGAAATATTATTAAACAGCTGTGGGTACGCACCGCGACTCTGCGGGAAGCGCATCATGACGGCAGGCATGAAGATAAGCGAGCCGCGCAGCCGACGGCCTACGAGCACGCCGACTGGCTTGTGGCCCAGTTCGCAGAAAAATCCGGTGAGGGTGCCATCCTGCTGGACGGCACCCTCACCGGAACTTAATCAACGATCTTCGACGACTTACCTGTCCTCGAGAATACCGATGTCTTTGAAGACCATCTGGTCTGTCCTTTCTGCGATCATGACGGCACATAGAGCCTGGTCCCGTCCAGCTACGAAAGCATACCTTCAACGAAACAACTACTCCTGTGTACGGCGTATTCCGTGAGGCTCGCCGTCATCACTGTGTTGACGTTTGGCTCGCTCTGTAGTTAGCGCTGGCATGCATCGAACGTACGTACTGCTTATCTGCTTAAGTGGACCTATGCTGGTCAGGTGGATTTCGTAGACGACGGC
>NZ_JBIMSN010000098.1:0-82436 GCF_043944905.1 Antrihabitans spumae | reverse complement strand
TCGAAACCATCAACCCGAACCGCTCAGGCCAGCACGCGCCCCGCGTGAAAGATCCGGGCTAGTTGTTGTGTCGTCATGTCGGGCGGCCTACCTTTCTGTTCCGGTGTCGCCGGCTGCACGCTCGATCGCGTCGGTCAGCCGTTCGCGTTCGCGGTTTTTCCACGAATCCTCTTGGTAGTTCTGGGCGAATTCGTCGATGAATTCGACAGGGTCGTCGCCGACGACCTCACGGATCGGTGTTCCGGCCGCCGCACTCTGTTCGAACAGATCGATGAGATCGTCGAAGATCGCCACGCCGCCGCCCGGTCCCAAGACCATCAGGTACCGCTCGAAGGCTTGGACCGCCTCGCGATAGTTCTCGGGCAGCTGCTTCACCCGCACCTTGTACTGGCGCCACCGCCGTTTTTCGCCGAAATCGCCGAGCACCTTCGAGGCGAGTTTCGAGATCGGCTTCGAGTCGGACATGGTCATCTACCTCCGTCGTGGAGCTGCTGAAGTCGTTCCGAGAGGAAGCTCCATGTCCTCCAGAACTCGTCGAGATAGTCCTGTCCCGCAGCGTTGAGGGAATACACCTTGCGCGGCGGACCCTTTTCCGACGGGATCTTCTCCACGTCGACGAGGCCGCGCTTTTCGATCCGGACGAGCAGGGCGTAGATCGTGCCCTCCGCGATATCGGAGAAGCCCTGCTCCCGTAGCCACGTCGTGATCTCGTACCCGTACGCAGCGCGGACGGACAGGATCGCGAGGACGATGCCCTCCAACGTGCCCTTGAGCAGTTCTGTCATCTGTTTGCCCACCGAACACCTCCTCGTACTACTCAGTGTTAATGACTACTGGTAGATAGTGACACTGAGCAGAGGGTTGCGCAAGTCCCTATTTCGGCGACTTGTCCACCATCGGGTTTGTTGATCTCATCAATTAATGCGCATATAAGCATGTGTTACCGCCACGGCGACCAACCGCCGTGTTCGGTTCGTTCAGATGCGGAAACCTGGTCTCTGCCGGCCGGTAGGCCTCAGACGTCGAGATCCTCGATATGCGGGTTCTCTACTGCATCGACGACGATCCGGTACAACTTCGCGGGAACGAGACTTCGCAGTTCGTCGAGCGAATCGACCACATCGAGGGTGTACGCACCCCAGTCCAGACTCCCGACCCCAAGCATGCTTCGGAGACTGTGAATGCCGATCAGATCCTTGAGCCAGTTTCCCGTGGCGCCCTTGCGCCATTCGGTCCATTCGGACCAATCCGAGCGCTGGAGATGCACAACGAACTTTCCCGATCGGCCCTGATAGATCCGATACCGATCGTGCACGTGGCCGTCGTCGCTGTCGCGACTCCAATCGGCGAGCAGTCGCCCCGAAAAGCGTTGTCTGCGAGCACCATCCGGGCCGACCCGCAGTACAACCTCATCGAAGCCGGCGATGCGCCCCTCTTCGATCTCGATGAACCGCCGCAGTGCTGCGACGATCGCTCCGGACAGGTTCCCACCGACCAACTCTTGTGCGCGCGCAAACAGCGGTTGATCCTCGTCGGACACATAGATTGTTTTGTTTGGCATGTACGACCTCCCGATTCCGACTATACGTATCCATATACGTAGATGCAATCGGTCGGTCGAAAGCCATGCTCAGCGGACAGAAATTGCTGCGTCCCAATCGATGTGGTGATCGAACATGAAGGCCGCCGACTTGTCGCCGCCTTTCGCCATCTTCTTCAGAAACATCGGCAGCATCGCATCGCGGATCACCCGACCGACCGGACCGACGGCCTTGCTGTTGCTCGACTTCGCCCCGGCAGCAACGATGCGCTGGACCCGGGTACGGCGCAGAGTCTCGTAGACGGTGAAAGCGGTGGCTGTATCCGGTTGATCGCGAAGGCATTTGGCCAGGATCACGGCGTCTTCGATTGCCATGGAAGCGCCCTGTCCGGATGCGGGCGACGTCGCGTGCGCGGCGTCTCCGATCACGATCATCGAATCTCGATGCCACACAGGCACTTCCGGTAGGTCGAAGGTCGGCCAGGCCCGGATCTCACCGGGTGTCGCGTCGATGATTTCCGTTGCGGGGCTGTTGTCCACGGACAGCAGGTCGCGCAGTTCGGAACGCCACTGGGCGTCGGTGATGGCGTCGACTTCTTCGGCGGTGGGCTGCCGGCGCCGAGGCGGATTGGCGAACCACCAGATCTCGCCGTTCTCGTTCAGCGTGTACGCGAAGAAGCACCTTTTGCCGAACATCATCTCGAAGGTTCCGGGTTCGACCGGAACCGGCACCTTTCCGCTCGGCACATACCCGCCCACATTGAGCACAGGCAGCGACCGCGGCTTCGGCGCACCAGGGTCGATGACCTGCCTGACCGTGGACCGGATGCCGTCCGCACCGATCAGGAGGTCGCCGTCGGCCGTCGACCCATCCTCGAACAGAGCACGAACCCCGCCGCCCGGCAGCGCTTCGGCGGTGAGGAACGTGCGGCCGTATTCGACTGCGACCCCTCGACGCCTCGCTTCGTCCTGCAGTGCGCCGTACAACTCTGCTCGTTTGATCGTGTGCGTTACGGTGCCGTCAGCGAGCGAGCCGCCGAGCGGTATCTGACCGAGTACCTTGCCTGTGCCACTGCGGAATACGAGCGTCGGCGTCGGAAAGCCGAGGCCGGTGACAACCGTGTTCGCGTCGATCGCCCGCAACGCGTCCATGCCGTTGACGGCGAAGGTTAGGAAAGCTCCGATGTCCGTCGCCGCACGCGGATAACGCTCGTAGACGGTCGAGTCGATTCCCGCTCGCTGCAAGGCCATCGCCGCCACCGGTCCCGCTACCCCACCGCCGACTATCAGCGCTTTTGCCATCGTTTCCTCCTCCACAGATATTTCGTTCGGCCTAACGAAAAATTATTGCGTTCGAAGTTCCCCGTCAAGTGGGCCTAGGCGCCCACTATCTGAGGCAATCGGCGGAAAACTGACTAGTCGAGCGAATCTTGGGTGCTCAGGCCCATTCCTCCGTTGTGACAGACGTCCCGCAGAACGCCGTGGATCGTGTCGAGCGCGTCGAAGGTGGCGATACGGCGTTGCATACGCTGAGCAGCGACGCGATAGTCGGGGGTGTCGAGCACACGACGCACAGCTGCCGCGATCGCACGCGGCGTCGGCCTACCCGTTCCCATGTCGATGCCTGCGCCTATGTAGGCGATCCTGGCAGCGATTTCCGGTTTGTCGGCGGTGTCGCCCGCAACGATCAGCGGCACTCCGTGCGCGAGCGCGTAGTGCACACCGCCATAACCACCGTTGGTGATCATGACGTCGACGCGAGGTAGCAACTGTCCGTAGGGGACGTAGTCGACGACGCGCGCATTCGCTGCCGTCAGCCGAGGCCCCCGCGTTGTCGGCCGACCTGTCGTCGCGACAACGAGGCAGTCTTGGTCGGCCAACGCCTCGATCGTCGGTCCGATCAGCTGGTCGAGGTCGTTGTTGTCCCACGTCCCCTGCGTCACCAAGATCACTGCCGCCGGTCCGTCCAAATCGCTCCACCAGTCCGGAACAGGTTGTGCAGGAGGCGGGTCCGGCAGAACGGGACCGGTGAACAGCACTGTCTCCGGCATGTCGCGGCGTGGATACTCGAACTCCGGCACCGTCAGCTGCAGCACCCGATCTGCCAAAACTGGCCAGTCGGTGATGAAGACCGGCGACCTGCCTCGCCCTGTCGTGTGCAAGGTTCGGTCGAGCTCGCGCCGGATCGCGGCGAACATCACGCGGTGCACCACTCGCGTCATCACGTCGTAGTTCACGTTGGGCATGGGCTGCCAGCCGACACCGAACGGTGGTGTGTCGACGCTGGACAACGCGAGCGGCGCGACTCCGCAGACCAGCACGGGCGGCCGGGGTTCGTCACTGAGCAGCAGTGGGAGCACGCCGACGAACGCGACATCGACAAGGATCGCGTCGACCGGCTTTGTGTCCATCGCGGTTCGCAACGCTTGATGCTGCTGCTCCAGCGGCGCGATGAACACCGCACGCAGGTCAGCACGGCCTGTGAGCCAACCACGCATCAGTCGTGGCATCCAACGCGGTAGCTTCAGCTCCGGCGGATGGGGTATTGCCGCATCGGGGAGCGCTATTGCTCGTGCGCCGGACGCCGTGATCGCAGCGTCGTAGTCGACGCTGGTCAGCAGTTCTACCTCGTGTCCACGACGGCGCAGGTCAGCCGCTATATGCAGCATCGGAAGCACATGGCCGGGCAGTGGGCTGGCCGCCAGCAGGTAGTGCGCCACAAATCTCCCTCCGCCATGCCGAGCCACAAATGGTTTGCGGAAAGCCTAATCCGATCGAGGTCCGCGGCTTCCGGACGTGCCTCGTTTGTGCGTCGTTTTCGAAGGGCGACCGCCGACGGACTCGTTCCCACATTTCCGTCCCACGCCGAGGCGTTAAAGTTGATCGGTGCCGACCGAGCCAGGCGATAGCCCTCCCAGCGAGCGAGAAACCCTGGTAGGCGCTGTGCTGATGGGCGGCCGAGTCCTCAGCACAGCAGCCGTTCTCTATCACTCACGCCTCGCGCAGCTGCAGGGTCTCAGCCATCCTTCCGACGCCAAAGCGCTCGACCTCATCGTCCGCTACGGACCTATGACGGCCGGCCAGCTTGCCGAACGCTCCGGGCTTGCTCCCGCGTCGATCACCGGACTGATCGGCAGACTCGAAGCCATCGGCGCAGCACGTCGCGTCCCGCATCCGGACGATGGACGCAAGATTCTGGTCGAGTTCAACCCGCAGTACGAGATCGATAATCTGCCGCTCTTCGACGACCTCGTCCGCCTGCTCCGCGGACAGCTCGACGACTACTCCGACGAACACCTGCAGGTGATCGCGAAATACCTCACCGACGCAGCCGAACTCCAGACCGAAGCGACGCGTCTACTCGGTTAGTGCGTCCAGGTTTTCGGTGAGGAAGCTGGCGTCCATCGCACGTGCACCGAGCGTCTCGGTCCACACGATGACGCCGTTGCCATAGATCCGGAACTTTCCGGCACCTTCGGGCAACAGGAATTCCGGGCCGACCGGCGCGCCGAGCGAACTGTCCAAACCGCCTAGCTCGCGGTACTTCTCGTCGATCGGTGACAGCGGCCCAACGACTTCGGTCTCACCGAGCTTCGGGGTTGCCGGGTTCGTCGAGTCCGGCGCGGTCGGGTCCGGCTTCACGCCGGGGACCGAAGCAGGCGGAGCCGACGCGAGCGCGTCCTCACCTTCACCGTCAGCGTCGCTGGATGCCGAGTACTCGGCGCGTAGGACTGCGCCGCCCTTCATCAGTACGACGCCTCTGGTGGATTCGACCGCCGTCGTGGTCCGCTCGTCTTCGGTGCCCGAACCGCCGTACACCTGGCAATCGGTGGTGTCGCAGGTCTGCGCGTAGTCGGTGCGCTTCTCGGCAGCGGCGTAGGACCGCGCTGCGATCGCTTGTGCGCGAAGCGCTTCCGCTCCACCCTGATCGGCCCAGTTGGGTTGCATCTCGACGGGGACGACTGCAAGCAGGTAGTCCTCGATGTCGACGTAGTTGACGGTGCGGAATGCGGCACCGTCGAGCGCGACGCCGAGCGAGCCGCGATAGGCCGTATCCCCGTCGCACAGCGTGAGATGTTCGGCGGCAGGACGAGCGGGTCCGGGATCGATCGGGTCGACCCACGGATTGTCCGTCTGCCCCTCCCAGACGACATTGCCTGTGCAGCCCGCGGTGATGGTGACGTTGGCACCCGACGCGGTCGGCGTGAGGTGCACGGCTTCGCCGGGCGCCGCTTGCCTGCCTGCAACGCTGAGCCCGGAGTCGGAATACACGTCGAGGGTCTTGTCGTCGCGACCCTGCAGGCGAACGGTGATCTGCGTCGTCGGCAGCGTTCCGATCGTCGCGTCCGGATAGTAGTGCGCGACAATCTGTTCCGCGCTCCACCCCTTTTTGGCGTAGTCGAGGGCACCGTACTGACCGAGTCCACGTCCGTGGCCCGAGCCGCGTTCGGCGATCGGTTCGGGATCGCCGGTCGGCGTGACGTCGACGCTCGACGTCAACCAATGTGTCCCTGCCGCAGCAAAAATCAGTGCGGGAACCATTGCGGCGGCGGCCCAGCCACCGGTCGCGGGTCGCCAGCCGCTGCGCAGAGGTCGGCCTGCGGTGAAGCGCTTCTTACGCCCTGGAGACGCCCCACCTGGCCCTTTGACCAACCATCGTCCGGCTCGGATGTTGCGCATTTCGGGGTGCTCCTCGCGTTGCCTCGCTCGACACATCTTTAACTCTCTACTGGAGGTTGAGAGTTGGGGTAATTGTGGCTAGTGTGGCAACTGCGGCGCTACTTAGCAACATAAGCCCCATAAGTAACATCCGCATCACAAGTTTCAGACACACCCGAGCGGTTGCACGCCTTGGACGCACCGGGTCCGAACAATCGGACCCTGCTGCCGAGGACTGCATGGCTACACGAACGCCGCACGGGATGCACCACGGCCGCAACAACTATCAGGGAGATTCTCTTGCCGCACCGCCGACCGAAGAATTCGATCGTCCTTGCCGCAGTGGCATCGCTTGCCGTTGCCAGCCCGTTCGTGGCCTCGACGCTCACCGACAGCTCACGTGACGACAACGTCCAGTCGACCAACATGACGTCGGTACCCACCGACATCGCCGAGATGGTCCTGGCATCACTGCCCGACATCGTCGTGCCGCTCAAAGAGCTCACCGGCCTGAACCTCCCCGACCTGCGCCTGAGCGATCTGAAGAACCTGCCGATTCCGGCAAGGATTCCGGTTCCCGAAGGCCTGCCGATCCCGGAAGGTCTGCCGATTCCGTCCGAGATTCCACTGCCGAATCTGGACGGCATCACAGGCGGTGCGCTGCCGGCCGACCCAGGCACGCCCATCGCGCCCGATCAGCTACCGCCCGACATCGTCGATCGCCTCGGCACGACGGTGAAGGAAGTGTCGCGGGAAACTCCGTTCAGCATGGTCGCGCTGACGGCGAAAGACCTGACCTCCGCGGACGCCCGAGTTCGGGTGAAGCAGCCGAACGGCGAATGGGGTCCGTGGTTGTCGACCGAGCAGATCGACACCCGTCGCAACGACGGCACACCCGCCGGCGCGAAGACCGGCACCGAGCCGATCTACGTCGGAAACACAACGGCAGCACAGGTTTTGGTGACGCGCAAGACTGCGCCTGCGATTGCGCCTGCCGCGCCCTCTGTACCCGCTCCTGCTGCACCCGCTCCCGCGAGCGATCAGGCTCCGGCCCCGCTCGGCTACGTGCCCGCATCCTTCTCGAAGCCGATGCGTGAAGACCCGGCACCAGGCGAGGATCTGTCGGTCGTCCTGATCGATCCAGGCTCCGCGCCGAACGACGACGCACTCGAGGACATCGCCGAACCGCTCTCCAGTGGTGGACCGAAAGTGATCACCCGCGCGAAGTGGGGCGCAGACGAATCCATTCGCTGCGGGGAACCCACCTACGACGACTTCATCGGTGGTGCCACCGTGCACCACACCGCAGGCAGCAACGACTACACCAAAAAAGAGTCCGCCGAGATCGTGCGAGCGATCTACGCGTACCACGCGCAAACCCTCGATTGGTGCGACATCGGCTACAACGCACTCGTCGACAAGTACGGCCAGATCTTCGAAGGCCGCGCAGGTGGGCTCGACAAGCCGGTTCAGGGCGCACACGCGGGTGGGTTCAACGAGAACACCGTCGGCGTCGCGATGATGGGCAACTACGACGAGGTCGAACCGTCGAAGGCGACACTCGAGTCGACCGGCAAGTTCATCGGCTGGCGCTTGCAGGTCCAGGGCGGCCTAGACCGGCAGGGCACAACGACGATGTACTCCGAAGGCACCGAATTCACCCCGTACGCCGAGGGTGAAGAGGTAGAACTGCCGGTGATCTTCGCGCACCGCGACGTCGGCAACACCGAATGCGCTGGTGAGGCCGCATACAACGACATGGACAAGATCCGTGACATCGCGGAGCGCACAGTCAATTCGTCCGGCTCGGACGTTCAGGCAAGTGCTCCCGACGCAGATCAGCTCCCCGATGCCGGCACCGATGCCGACTCTTCCCCCGCCCCGGCGCGACCGACACCGCCGTCCGCAGCGGAGAACGGCGGCCTGCCTGCACTCGCCGAGCAGCTCGTTCGACTGACCGACACCCATCCGATCGCACAACGCTGGGCGGCACTCGGCGGACCGCTCGGTCAGCTCGGACCCGCATTGTCCGGAATTCTGCCCGCCAAGGACGGCCGTCAGTACGCGAAATTCACCAACGGCTACATCTACAGCGCGCCGAGCGGACAGTTGGTCACGGTCGTCGGCAAGATCCTGCAGGAATTCATCGAGATGGGCCTGGACTCCGGCGCACTCGGGCTACCGCTGACCGACGAGATTCCCATTCCCGAGGGTTACAAGACCGAGTTCGAAAAGGGCGCACTGATCTTCAATCAGGCAACGGGCTTCGTCACCGCGATTCTCAAGACCTACAACGACGCCTACACGGAGGAATACAACAACCCGAGTGACGCTGCAGCTCCCCTACCTGCGCCTGCACCCGCCCCCGAGGCGATCGTGCCTGCGCCGGAGCCGATCGGCTAGGGCGTGGCAGGGGCGTGTCGCAGGTAACGTCGATTCGTAATACTGCGCCGCTGTCCTGGACAATGTGCGAATGGACGATCAGCAACCGCTCGAACCGGGCGTAACGATCGGCGAGCGCTATCGACTGCTCGAAGCGCACGGCGTCGGCGACGGACTGCAGTTCTGGCGCGCACACGACACCACAAAGAAACTGGATGTTGCACTCACCCTGGTCGCGGGCGCGGTGGATTCGTTCGAATCCATCCGCGGCCGCACCATGCGTCTCAATCGGATCGATTCACCTGCAATCGCCCGAATTCGTGACATCCACGACGACGGCGATCAGACGATCGTCGTCGCCGACTGGACACCAGGCACCTCGCTGGACGACATCGGTGCGGCCGGACTCGCTCCCAACGCCGCTGCCAAGGCGACCAAGCCGCTCGCCGAAGTTGCGGAGAACGCTCACCGCGACGGGTTGGCGGTCGCGCTCGATTACTCCAGCCGCATCCGCATCGATCCCAAGGGTGCGGCAGTACTCGCGTTCCCAGCCACAACCAGCCGAAACGATTCCGGATCGGACATCGTCGGTCTCGGCGCGGTGCTCTACCTGCTGCTGACCGGAATCTGGCCGGAAAGCGTCGTCGACGCCCAGGCTCCGCACACACTCAGGCCCGAAGTTCCGCAGGAGATGTCCACGATCGCCCTGCGCGCAATGGACGGCAGCGTCACCACCGCCGGCACAGTCGGACAGATCCTGCAGCACGCACTCACCACCGAGCAGCGCCCGGTCGCCGCGGCTCCGCTCGCGGCCGCGCCGCAGCCGACGTCACGGTCGGGTGGCAGCATCGATCCCGAGACGAAACGGAAAGCTCTGATCGCCGGCGCAGCTCTGCTGGTCATCGCGCTGTTCGCCTGGTTGGTCTTCGCCTTCGCGGGCGGCACGTCCGACGATCCTGTCGAGGATACGACCGACACAACGCAGATTCTGCCGTCCTCGAGTGCGTTGCCGGCTCGATCGACCACAACATCTGCGCCTGCACCGACAACCGTTCCCGCGCCTCCTGTCGTCGAAGAGACGGTTGCACCGCCTCCTGCGCCTGCCCCTGCGCCGGCACCATCGCCCGCACCGGCTCCGGCACCGGCTCCCGCTCCAGCGCCGCCACCGCCGCCACCTCCCGCGCCCGCGCCGGGCGCGCCCGAAATACTCCCGTGCTACCCGGGCTACACCCATCAGCCGGCACCCGACGGTCCGTGCCTGCCGGTCGGTGGCGTCGCACCGGCACCACGGGCCCCTGCGCCAGCACCGGCACCCGCCCCGTCCGGACCTTTGCCCTGCTACCCGGGCTACAGCCACCAACCGCCACCCAACGGACCGTGCCTTCCCGCGCGGTGAGCACCGAACACCAGGAATAATCGAGCGTTATGTCCGCCGAAACGATTCCTGACAACGAGTTGCCAGAGATACTGCTCGAGCTCGTCGACCCCGACGGGACGACCATCGGCCTGGCCGAGAAGTTGTCGGCGCATCGCGCTCCCGGTCGGCTGCACCGCGCGTTTTCGGTCTTTCTGTTCGACAAAGACGGTCGAATGTTGTTGCAGCGCAGAGCTTTGTCGAAGTACCACTCACCGGGGATCTGGTCGAATACCTGCTGCGGTCACCCGTATCCGGATGAGCCGCCGTTCCTCGCCGCAACGAGACGCGTCGTCGAAGAGCTCGGTGTCGCGCCGACAACCTTGGTGTCGGCCGGGACGGTGACATATCGCCATGTCGATCCAATTTCCGAACTAGTCGAGCACGAGTACAACCATCTGTTTGTCGGCCTCGTCGGAGACAAGCTGAATCCGAACGCCGACGAGGTCGATTCGACGGCCTTCGTCGACGCGGGGGAGTTGGCCGCGCGCCGCGCCGAGACGGAGTTCTCGAGCTGGTTCTCGACAGTTCTGGAGGCCGCACGCCCTGCGATCGTCGAACAATTCGAGGGTTGGCGGGCCTGAGCCAAAATCCTGTGGCTTTACTCCCGGAATCCGAGTGGAAGCACACAAGATCCGTGGGTCCTCTACCGAGGCAAACCCGAATGTGCGTCCGCTCGGCCGACCTTGCGAAAGTAGCTGGGCGCCATTCCTTCCCAGCGCTTGAAGGCATGGGTGAAGTTCGCTGTCTCGGCGTAGCCGAGTTGGCTCGCGATCTCCTCGACGCCCGCTTCCGTGGCCAGCATCTCGATGGCACGCTGTCGCCGCACCTCGTCCAGCAGCGCACGAAAGGAAGTGCCCTCGGCAGCCAAGCGGCGACGCAGGGTCCGGGCCTCGATGTGCAACTCGTCCGCGATGGTGGGCATCGACGGCAAGTCCCCCGGATTGTGGAGCAGCCGGCTGCGGACCTGACCGGCAACGCCGACGCGACCTAACCGTCGCGCGAGGAGCTCGTGACACTGCCGCTCGAACGCGCGTGCAGTGTTCTCATCCGCCTGTGGCAACCGAAGATCCAGTATCGATCGCGGCAAGACGAGCCGATTGCGCCGCTGGCCCGCAACTACAGAGTCAGCGGAGATCCGCAACACCTGTCCGAGCAATGCGGCGCGCTCCGGGTCGAGCGTCGTTTCCACCCGCAGCGGCGTGAAGTCGATCTGCACACTGCGCAAAGCGGCGGCAAGCCCAGCGACGTCACGCTCGACAACGAACGGCCTGATGTCGGCAGGCAATTCGCTGTCGTCTGCCATCACATAAGCGTCTTCGGAGTCGCTGTCGATCGAAAACCGCAGGTGAGTCGGCGAGAGTGCGAGAAAGGGGATCGCCCGCTCGACCGACTCCCGCAATGTCGGGCCGGCCAGCAGCATAAATCCGATCACGCCTGATCGACCGATCGTCGAATGCATGCCGACCTCTATGCCGACGCCTGGGCGGTCGCCGAGTCGGTGAACGATATTGCGGATCACCGCGAATTCCTGATGGGCCCAGATTTCCGCGCCCTCGTCGTCGAGGTCGCGCTCGGTCAGTCCGGCACCCGTAAGGCAATCGCCGGCTGACATTCCGTGTGCGATGCCAGCCTGAACCATGATTCGCACGCCCTCGGTACCGCGCGGGACCGCCCAGACCGGAGCAACAACCATTGTCCGAAAATACCAAATAACTGTCCTGTGTGAACATTCAACCGTTGGACAAATCTACCTAATCTGTAAAACATGACGACCGCCATCGCTGTCAGCGCCGACACCGGCCTCGCCGAGGAACTGCAAAATTTGTATCGCACGACCAAAGCCCAGGTCGGCGACGACGACCTCGACCACATCCGCAACGTCACCGCATACGGGCAGGCGATCAACGCCAGGCGCGTCGAGTTGCTACACGACGGCAGCCCTCGTTCCGTTGTCCGCGCCGCCGTGCTCGAAACGCTGTACAGGGTGATGCAGTTCTCCGAACTCGGGCACAACATCATCCACGGCAGCTACGACGACCTGCCCAACGGCGGCGAGTACCACTCGGACCGGTACCGATGGGACTTCAACGTCGACGTCGACCACTGGAAGGTCATGCATCACGAAGGGCACCACCCGAACACCAACGTCATCGGCAAGGATCACGACCTCGGCTACAGCATCGCGCGCGGCATGGCGGGCCAGGATTGGTTCGGTCATCACGTAGCGCAGGCCGCGATCATCGGCGGACTGTTGGCTGCGGCTCCGCAGGCCTCCCCATTCTTCCTTGCGAACGTGGCCCGGCTGGTCGCAGGCAAACCTTCCTCAGTGGCTACACGCTGCGCTCGCCCGCCGAAATCGCAGCGCGTGATGCGGTGCAGCGGTACCTACGCGAACCATTGACGACCGGTTCGAACTTTCTGCCTGCCCTTGTCGCCAACTACCTCGGCGGCGTCGGCGGGTACTCGTCGGTGCTCTTCCTCGTCCTCATCGAACACCACGCGGGTGAGCTGGAAGTCTTCGCAGATCCCGGACCGGACGAGACGCCGGATCAGTACTACGAACGCCAGTTTCGGGCGACCCGAAACTTTCTCCGTAGCCCGGAGGTGGACAACTACCTCGAACGCGTCCTGCTCGAAGAGGTGCCGTTCGACAATCGCCCCGACTTCCGGATCTTCTACGGCGGTCTCGACACCCACATCGAGCATCACCTCTTCCCGGACCTCCCCCCTTCGAAGCAACGCGAAATCGCTCCGGCCGTGCGAGAGATCGCTGCGCGGCACGGTCTTCCGTACCACGAGACACCGCTGCTCGACACCCTGCCGCTCATCGTGAAGACACTGGCGGGCTTGTCGATCCCGTTGGGCGAGCGGGAGTACGGCCGGCCGTTGCGATTGCTGGCGCAGCCATTTTCACTGGTCCGCCGGCTCGCGTTCGGGGCGGCGTACAAGACGTTGCCGGAGGCGCCGTACCTGGGCAAGCCGCGGTTCTACAACGTGCCGGTGAAGGTCCTGTCTTCGACGTCGGTGGCGAAGGGCCAGGCCCGTTCGGTCCGGCTGCAGAAACCGCACGGCTGGGACGACGTGAAATGGGAAGCTGGTGCGTTCGTGTCGGTCCGGATGGAAATCGGCGGCGAGGTACTGGTGCGTCAATACAGCCTGGTTCACGACAGCGAGTCGTCGAACACGATGGAGATCTGCATCAAGCGTGTTGTCGACGGTCGCGTCTCGAACCGACTCAACGACGAGCTGCGGGCCGGGAAGTACGTGACTCTCGTCGGTGTACCGACGACGTCCGGCGGTCTCGCGATGCGGTCCACACCTCGCAAGTCGTTGTTCATCGCCGGTGGCGTCGGAATCACGCCGATCATTGCCCAGCTACGCCGGATCGCTCGTGAGTCGGCGGGTTCGGACGCGGTGCTGCTCTATTTCAACCGCGACGATCGGTCGATCATCTTCGATCGCGAGCTGCGAGATCTCGCCCGTCGGGCGGGAATCACGGTGCACTTCTTCACCGATCGGCCCTCGCGCCGCAGCTACATCATTCACGATCGGCTCTCCGAGCTCATGATCAAGCGTCATGTCGGCGACGTTGCCGAGCGCGAGACCTTCGTGTGCGCGCCGCCTGCCATGATCGAACTCGCACAGTCCGCATTGAGCGGTCTAGGCCTGCCCGACGAGCGTTTCCACACGGAGTCGTTCACCGCACCTGTACTGGAACGCCCCGTAGACGATGGTCGTCGCTATACTGTCCACTTCCGACGTAGCGACAGCTCGGTCGAAATCGGCAGCGCCACAACTCTATTGGAAGCAGCTGCGAGCGCCGGTATCCGAGTGCCGACCGGATGCGAGCGCGGGCTCTGTCGCGCTTGCGTGACACCAAAGCTCAGCGGCACAACGCAATTCGAAGCTGACGGTGACCAGCTGGCACGAATCACCGTCTGCAACAGCTTGCCGTGCTCGGACATCGAACTCGACCTCTAACCCAACGTCCAGAATCCTGTGGCTTTGCTCCCGGAATCCGAGTGGAAGCACACAAGATTCATCGGTGCCTAGCTCAGCCCCACCAACGCTCGAGTACCCGGGCAACCCCGTCGTCGTGGTTGCTGTCCGTCACTTCGTCGGCGGCGGCAAGGGCATCGGGATGCGCATTTTTCATCGCCACGCCATGGCCGACCATCGTCAACATCGGGACATCGTTCGGCATGTCACCGAAGGCGATCATGTGCGAGGCGTCGAGACGGAGCTGTTCGGCGACCATCTGCAATCCGGACGCTTTCGTGACGCCGTGCGCCGAGACCTCGATGAGGCCATTGTTGGTGGAGTAGGTGATGTCGGCGCGCTCGCCGACCAGCGGGGCAAGCGCAGCGCGCATCGACTCACTGGTTGCGGACGGCAGCCTGATCAGGAGTTTTATCGCAGGCGAACTCAACACGTCGGCCGACGACGTTTCGGTGTTGTCCGGATTGAGCCAGGCATGTTCGTAGCCGGGTGAGCTGACGAACTGCGGCGTTGTCGCATCGTGCGCGGATTTGCCGACCCGTTCGGCGGCCAACCCAGCGCCCGGCAATACCGTCAAGGCCAGTGCGGCAACCCAATCCAACGTTTCGACGTCGAGCACCCGTGCGCTGAGGATGCGGTCGGTGTTGGCGTCGTAAAGCACCGCGCCGTTGCCACAAACCGCAAGCGGTGCATAGCCGAGGCCGTCGACGACAGGCGCAATCCACCGCGGCGGACGTCCGGTCGCGAGGACGAACGGAACACCGTCTGCGACGACCGCTGCGACGACAGCCTTGGTTCGCGCGCTGATCGACTCGTCGTTGTCCATCAGCGTGCCGTCGACATCGCTCGCGACAAGACGCGGTTTCAGATCGGGCTGCATCGGATCAATACTGCCTGAGTCCAGACTCGCCGTGGTGGCAGGGGATGCATCGGGAGCGTGTCGTAGCATTCGCTCTCGGGGTCGTTCGGTGAAAGGTGAAGATGGGCGGCTTCCTGGCGAGGCGGGCACTCAACTACGCGGTGCTGCTGCTGTTGGCGTCGTTTCTGACGTTCAGCCTCGCATCACTCACGTTCCGCCCCCTCGATCGGTTCGAAGAGGCCAATCCGCGGCCGCCACAATCCGTGATCGACGCGAAGGCCGACGAACTTCGGCTCAACGATCCGATCCCACAGCGTTACGTCGAATGGCTCGGCGGCGCGGTGACCGGTGATTTCGGCAAGACCCTCGGCGGTCAACCTGTCGGTGACGAACTGGGCAGGCGAATCGGCATCAGCCTGCAGTTGCTGATTCTCGGCTCGATCATCGGCGCGGTCGTGGGTGTTGTGGTCGGTGCCGCCGGTGCGATCAGGCAGTACAAATTCAGCGACTACTTCACGACAGCGGTCTCGTTGTTGCTGCTCAGCACACCTGTATTCCTGCTCGCCACGCTGTTGAAGTTCGGCGCGATCGAAGTCAACGCGGCGACGGGCGAGCAGATCTTCGAGTTCACCGGCCAGACCTCCGCCAACGCAATCGACGGAATGTGGGCCGAACTCGTCGACCGCGCACAGCATCTCGTCCTACCGACGATCGCTCTCTCGCTCGGTGGCATCGCGGCCTACAGCCGCTATCAGCGCAACGCCATGCTGGACGTCCTCGGCAGCGACTTCATCCGAACCGCGCGAGCCAAAGGGCTGACTAGACGCAAGGCCTTGTTCAAGCACGGACTGCGGACGGCATTGATTCCGATGGCGACGTTCTTCGCCTACGGGTTCGGCGGCCTGGTCACCGGTGCGGTGTTCATCGAGAACATCTTCGGCTGGCACGGCGTCGGCGAGTGGATCAAGTTGGGTATCGACAGTCAGGACACGAACATCGTCGCCGCTGTCACGTCGTTCACCGGTCTGATCGTGCTGCTGTCGGGTCTGTTGTCCGACATCGTTTATGCCGCACTCGATCCGAGGGTGCGGGTCGGATGACCGAAATCGAGTTGGCCACCAAGGTAGAGACGATCGGTTTGCCGTCGGGTCGGCGCTCGCTCATCTTCCGCCGCTTCCTGCGCAACAAACCCGCAGTAGCAGGCGCAACGATCCTGCTGTTGCTGTTCGTCGCAGCCTTCGCGCTGCCGCCTTTTCTGCAATACGACTATCAAGAACTCGACTACACGGCGCTGCTACAGCCGCCGAGCCTCGAGCACCCCTTCGGGACGACGCAGATCGGGCAGGACGTGCTCGCCCAGACCCTGCGCGGACTGCAGAAGTCGCTGATCATCGCGTTCTGCGTCGCGTTTTTCTCGACCACGATCGCCGCGCTCGTCGGCGCCTTCGCCGGCTATCTCGGCGGGTGGACCGACCGCGCGCTGATGTGGGTCGTCGATCTGCTGCTGGTCGTCCCGAGCTTGATCATCATCGCGATCTTCACTCCCCGCGTGAAGTCGAGCCAGTCGGTGCTGCTGCTGATCGTGTTGCTGTCGGTGTTCGGCTGGATGATCACCGCACGAATCGTGCGCGGTATGACGCTGAGCCTGCGCGACCGTGAATTCGTCCAAGCCGCTCGCTACATGGGAGCGCCGACCCACAAAATCGTTGTCAGCCACATCATTCCGAACATCGCGTCCATCCTGATCATCGATGCGACCCTCGCCGTCGGCAGTGCTGTCCTCGCGGAAACAGGTCTGAGCTATCTCGGTTTCGGCGTCCAACGTCCCGACGTCTCGCTCGGCTCGCTGATAGACATGGGCACCGCATCGGCGTCGACGTATCCGTGGCTGTTTATGTTCGCCGGCGGTCTGCTCGTCTTGACCGTGCTGTCGGCGAACCTCGTCGGCGACGGACTGCGTGACGCGTTCGACCCGAATGCCAAGGGCGCCCGCAAGAAGCGGAAGGACAAGCCGTGAGCGCGCCGCTGCTCGAGATCACCGACCTCCGGGTGAGCTTCCCGAGCGAAGAGGGCCGCATCGACGCCGTTCGGGGTATCGATTACACGGTCGGCGACGGCGAGGTCGTCGCGATCGTCGGCGAATCCGGGTCCGGCAAGTCGGTCGCATCGCTCGCCGTGATGGGTCTGCTGCCCGAGCATGCGCGCGTGACCGGTTCGATCAAGCTCCGCGGTCGCGAACTGCTCGGACTCGGCGACAGAGAACTGTCCAAGCTGCGTGGATCGTCGATCAGCATGGTCTTTCAAGATCCGCTGTCGGCGCTGACGCCGGTTCATCGGGTCGGCGACCAGATCGCGGAGGCGTTGCTCGCTCACGGCAACGTCGAGGGCCGAGCAGCAGCACGGGAACGTGCCGTCGAACTGCTCGAACTGGTTGGCATCCCGGATGCGCGTGCCCGCGCCAAAGCGTTTCCGCACGAATTCTCGGGCGGCATGCGGCAACGCGTCGTCATCGCCATCGCCATCGCGAACGACCCGGCTCTGATCATCTGTGACGAACCGACAACCGCGCTCGACGTCACCGTCCAAGCGCAGATCCTGAACCTGCTGCGGAAAGCGCGAGACATCACCGGCGCCGGCGTCGTGATGATCACCCACGACATGGGTATCGCAGCGACGTTGGCCGACCGGGTCGTCGTCATGTACGCCGGGCGGGTCGTCGAAACAGCGCCCGTAGACGAGCTTTTCGCTGCACCTCGCATGCCGTACACGGTCGGTCTGCTGGGTTCGATACCGCGGATGGACGGTCCGCTGCGGGCTCCGCTCATCCCCATCCTCGGCGCCCCACCCGCCATGCACGCGCTGCCGTCCGGATGCTCTTTTGCGCCGCGGTGCCCGCTTGCACTGGACGACTGCCGTGCAGCCGAACCCGACCTCGAGCCGATCGCGCCGACCCATCTCGCGGCATGTATCCGAACTGCAGAGACCAACGACAACGAGCTGTTCGCGGCCTATCTGAAGCAGCAACAACACCCGGACCCGCCCGAGAACGACGTCGCCCCGAAGACCCCCGTCGTTCTCCAGGTGACCGACCTCGTCAAGACCTATCCCATCAGCAGTGGCATCGTCTTCCGCCGCAAGCGGGGTGAGATCCGCGCCGTCGATGGCATCAGCTTCACCCTCGAAGCGGGTCGTACGTTGGCACTGGTCGGCGAATCCGGGTCCGGCAAGTCGACGGCCTTGACGCAGATTCTGAATCTCGTTGCCCCCGAGTCGGGTTCGATTCAGGTGCTCGGGCACGACGTGGCGACGCTGACGAAGGCGCAGCGTCGCGACATCAGGGGTCGGATGCAGATCGTCTTCCAGGATCCGACCGCGTCACTCGACCCGCGCTTGCCGATCTTCGACGTACTGGCCGAACCCCTGCGGTTGGCGGGTCGAAGCCGAGCGGCGGTCCGCAGCCGCGTTCCTGAGCTGCTGCAACTCGTCGGTCTGCGTACCGAGCACGCCGACCGCTACCCCGGTGACTTTTCGGGTGGCCAGAAGCAAAGGATCAGCATCGCAAGGGCTTTGGCGCTCGATCCGGAATTGCTCGTCCTCGACGAACCGGTCTCCTCACTCGACGTTTCGATTCAGGCCGGGGTGCTCAACCTGCTGCGCGAACTGCAGGACACCAGAGGGATGTCGTACCTGTTCGTTTCGCACGACCTGTCGGTTGTCAGGAATCTCGCACACGACGTTGTGGTGATGTATCGCGGCAAAATAGTCGAAGCGGCTAGTGCCCGAACACTTTTCACAAATCCGACGCATCCGTACACGCGTGCGCTGCTCGAAGCGATACCGATGCCACACACCCCGCGGCCGCCCGCGAGCGGGTTTCCATCACGATCGGCGGAGTGGGCCTAGGCCTACATTATTCGGCCGAACTCGCGGGATTTCCGTCAATTTCGACGAATAATGTGCGCTCAGGCCCAGTTTGCCTAACGACAGAAACCAGAGCGGCGGGACTTTCCTCCAACTGCCATACTTGCCATCTCGTTGCCACAACCCTGGGGGGAACCCGCATGTCACAACCGCCCTACGACCCGTACGGTCAGCCGAACGATCCCTATAAGCCAGTCGATCCTTACGCCACGCCGGATCCCTATGCCGCGCAGTATGGCCAAGCGCCGGCGCCCTACGGTCAGGCGCCGGCGCCCTACGGAAACCCTTACGGTCAGCAGCAACCGATGTACGGACAACCCGCACCGGGTTACGGCTATCCCGCGCAGAAGACCAACGGCATGGCGATCGCGTCGCTCGTCTGCGGTCTCGCCGGTATCGCACTCTGCGGACTCTCGTCGATCCTCGGCATCATCTTCGGCCACATCGCACAGAGCCAGATCAAACGAACCGGCGAGCAGGGCGAAGGTATGGCCTTGGCAGGCCTGATCCTGAGCTACATCGTCACCGTCGGCTGGATCATCATCTGGGTCTTCTACATCGGCCTGCTCGCAACTATCTGGGGTATCGACAGAACGACGACCAACACGTACTGACGCGGCCAACGATCGCTCACGGACGGGACGGGTCGACTAACCTGCTCCCAACGTGGTGCTCTCGGTCGAAAGGCGCAGTTCATGAGGTTGTACAAGGTCGCTGTTCCGCTCGTCGTATTCGGGCTTGTCGTATCCGGTTGCAGTGGCGGCGACGACGACCTCGGTCAGGCCGGGTCGAACGCTGTTGGAGCATCCAGCGACATCAACCCGAAGAGCCCCGACGAACTTCGCGATGGCGGCAATCTGCGGCTGGCGAACACGACGTATCCCTCGACGTTCAACACGTGGAACATCGACTCCGACGGCGAGGTTTCGGAGGTCGTCACGCCGATGATGCCGCAGTCGTACCGGGTCGACGACAAGGGCGAACTGACGGTCGATCCGGACTACTTCACGAGTATCGAACTCACCAGTACCGAACCGCAGCAGGTCACGTACACGATCAATCCGAAGGCGACCTGGACCAACGGCCGACCGATCGACTGGACCGACTTAGCGGCGCAGTTCAACGCGTTGAACGGTCGCGATCAAGGTTTCCTCATCACTGCGAGCGTCGGTTTCGATCGAGTTGAGAAGGTCGAACGTGGCGTCGACGATCGGCAGGCCGTCGTCACGTTCAACCAGCACTACGCGGAGTGGAAAGGCCAGTACGGCATCCTCTACCCCAAAGAGGTGATGGCGACTCCGGACAGTTTCAACAACAGCGTCCGTGACAATCTGCCGATCACGGCCGGGCCGTTTCAAATTCAGTCACTCGATGTCGGGCAGAAGCGAGTTGTGCTCGGCCGCAATCCGAATTGGTGGGGCGACAAGCCGAAGCTCGACACCATCGCCTTCAGCGCTCTGGACATTTCCGCGTGGGTCCAGGCATTGCAGAACGACGAACTCGACGTTGTCGACACCCTGTCCCGCGACGACATCAAAACGGTTCGCAGTGCACCGGGGATCGCGGTTCGACGCTCGGCCGCACCCCGGTTCTCGCACCTGACGTTCAACGGAGCACCCGGCTCGATCGTCGCCGATCCGAAACTTCGCGTCGCGATCATGAAGGGCATCGACCGCCAGGGCATCGCCACCGCGCTGCAGAACGGGGTCGTCGAAAATCCGAAGCCGCTGAACAGTCATATTTTTATGAACGGCCAGGTCGGCTACCAGGACAACGCGGGCATCATCGCCTACGACCCGACCGAAGCCGCGAAACAGCTCGACGACCTCGGCTGGAAGCTCGTCGGGGATGTTCGGGAAAAGGACGGCAAGAAGCTCGAGATCCGCGATGTGATGCTGCAGCAGGACTCCTGGGTGCAGGTCGCGCAGATCATGCAACAGAATCTCGCCGCGATCGGTGTGAAGCTCATCATCGACACACAGCCTGCACAGGGCTTGTTCACCGACGTCATCGATCCCGGCAACTTCGACGTCGCTCAGTTCAGCTGGTCGGCGAGCGCCCTCCCGCTCGGTGCATTACAGCAGATCTACTATTTCGACCCGAACGATATGAAGGGAAACAAGGGACGCATCGGGTCCAAGGAAATCAACGATCTCATCGACAAGACGATCTCCGAACTCGATCCGCAGAAGGCGATCGAGATGGCGAACGAGATCGACAAACTCATCTTTGCAGAGGGTTTCTCGATGCCGTTCTACCAGTCGGCAGGCAACGTCGCCGTCCGCGATACGCTCGCGAACTACGGCGCCTTCGGACTCGCGTCGATCGACTACACGAAGATCGGATTCGTGAAATAAAGATCAATGTGCCAGCCGCACTGCGATATCCATTGGTGGTCTCGGCACTGACCATCGATGTCTGTATCGCCTTTGCGATCGCTTGTATCGTCGCGCTTCCTGCCGACGACGCCCTCGATCAGCTGAGTGCGCTCGCCATCGTCGTGGTCGGGGTCGCCGGCTGGACATTGCGCGTCTGGGTTCGATCGGCACGGCGGATGCCTCCCGGCACGTCGGCATCGGTCCGGCGGGTCCGCCAGCAGCATCGCCTGACCTCGCGCTCGTGGCTGGAAGTCGACGGAAAGACCTGGCTGCCAGTCTTTTTCGACCCCGCGCTGGTGACGTTGCCGTCACCGGTGACGGCCGAGGTCGGGACCTCGACGGTCAGCTGGAACGGGCACGTCTTCATAGTGAGCGGCCGCGCGCTTTCGGCCGAGCCGCCGGGTCGCCTGCTCGACAATCCACTCGCGCCGGACGCCGACGCCGCTGAGCGCGGAGCGGTTGCAGCACGCCCGCTTCGCCGACTACTCCTCGACGCCCAGTCGGCCGTCGTCGGTCCGTTCGTTGGCTTGTTCTGGGTTTATCTGGTCGGCGGCGGGATACCGGCCTTCGTGGGCGCAACCTGCGTCGGCGCGGCAGTTGCCGTCTGGGCCAGCGCAATTCGCGGCTCGGATCCGAGCTAGGCGGCTCCGCCGCTCGTGCGTCTTTTCGGCGCGCCCACCCTCCAAAAGGACTCACGAGGCGCGGAGCGCCATGATGGGTAAATGACACTCCGCTCATTGGCCGACGAGTACTGGGAAGAGCTGCTGAAGTTCCGTCCGCTGTTCGCGACGTTCGTCGGCGATCACCGCTACGACGATCAGGTCGACGACCTATCCGTCGAAGGCGACGCCAAGCAGCGCGAGGCGTGGACGAAGCTGATCACCGCCGTCGAGGCGATCGATCCGACCGAATTGGACGAGACCGATCTGGTCACCCGCAGCCTGCTGCTCGGCGAACTTCGCGACAACATCATCGCGATCGACGAACGACTGATCGAACTGCGCTCCGACCAGATGCAGGGCGTACACGCCGACCTGTTGATCACTGCCGGACAGTTGCAGGCTGCCGAACCCGCACACGCCGCGCTCGCGGTCACTCGCGTCGGACGGCTCGGCGCCATGCTCGATCAGGCAGGCCAACGCTTTGTCGCCGGGCTTGCCGCAGGCAGGACGCCCGCGCGGATCAACGTCGACCGTTCGCTGAATCAGATCGACGGCTACCTCGCCTCACCCATCGACGACGACCCGTTCGTCAACATGAGCGGACCGGCCGACTGGGACGGCGAACCTGAATGGCGTGCAGACCTGAAGGTTGCTGTCGAGCAGCACCTGCGGCCGGCATTCGTTCGCTACCGCGCGGTGCTGGCGGACGAGCTGCTGCCCGCGGCTCGGCCGGACGAGCAGGCCGGCCTGCAGTGGTTGGCCGACGGTCCTGGCATCTATCGAGCACTGATCGCGCTGCATACCGGGCTCGAGTTGACCGCTGAAGACCTGCACGAGATCGGTCGCCGTGAGGTCTTCGACATCCTGCCCGCGCAGTATCGCGAACTGGGCAAGCGACAGTTCGGCACCGACGACCTCGCCGAGATCTTCCGTCATCTCCTCGACGACGAGGACCTCCGCTATCGCGACCGCGACGAAATTCTCGCCAATGCGACAAGCTGCCTCGAAGCCGCGGAGGCGGCGATGGGTGACTGGTTCGGCATCGTCCCGAAGGCGCCATGCGTACTACGGCCGATCCCCGACTACCTGGCCGCGGACGCCCCTGCCGCTTACTACACCCCACCCGCTCCCGACGGCAGCCGTCCCGGCGAATATCACGTCAACCTGCACGAACCCACCACCAAAGGCCTCGCCGAGACGGCCTCGATTGCATTTCACGAAGCAATCCCCGGCCATCATCTGCAGCTCGCCATCGCCGCCGAACGCGACGACCTGCCGGCCTTCCGCCGACTGTCGTGGGGGCACACCGCCTACGTCGAAGGATGGGCTCTGTACACCGAGCGGTTGGCCGAGGAAATGGGTCTGTACCGCAACGACCTCGATCGCCTCGGCATGCTCGCGAGCGATTCGTGGCGGGCGTGCCGACTGGTCGTCGACACCGGTCTGCATGCGATGGGGTGGACCCGGCAGCAGGCGATCGACTTCATGGTCGAACACGCGCCGGTCGGCTACGACGAGATCGTCACCGAGATCGACCGCTACATCGGCATGCCGGGACAAGCGCTCGCCTACAAGGTCGGGCAGCGGGAGATCCTTCGACTACGAGCCGACGCAGAGGCTCGGCTGGGCGATCAGTTCGACATCAAGGAATTTCACGACACCGTTCTCGGGGCAGCGACGGTCAGCCTGCCTGTTCTCGCTGATCGGGTCGGGCGGCTCCGCCGATCGTGAGTCCTTTCGGTGGTCCGGCCCGCCGAAAGTGCTCACGAGGCGCGGAGCGCCCCGGCCGGTTCGGCGGGAGCCCGAACGGGTAGGCCGTCGGTATGGCAACAAACAAGATCCTGATCATCGTGACCAACGTCGGCGAGTACGAGAAGGTCGGCTACCGGACCGGACTGTGGCTCGGTGAGCTGACGCATTTCTACGACTACGTCGTCGAGAACGGTTACAAGGTCGACATCGCAAGCCCGGCAGGCGGATTCGTTCCGATCGATCCGGAGAGCCTCGCGCACGACGTGCTCGCTGACCTCGACACAGACAAGCGGTATCGAGATCGGGAGTTCATGGATCTGCTCGTCGACACGCGGAAAGCGACCGATCTGGACCCGGACGACTACGACGCGATCTACTTCACCGGCGGGCACGGCGTCATGTGGGACTTCCGCAGCGACGAATTGGGCGCGCTGACCGCGAAGTTCTACAAGGCCGAGAAGGTCGTTTCGGCGGTCTGCCACGGTCCGGCCGGTCTGTTGAATGTCTCGCTCAGCGCGGGCGACAGCCTGCTGGACGGGAAGAACGTCACCGGGTTCTCGTGGGCCGAAGAGGAAGGTGCTCAGCGAGCCGACGTTGTCCCGTTCAATCTGGAGGACGAACTCTCAGCGCTAGGCGGGAACTACAGCAAGGCAGACGAACCGTTCGAGCCGCACGTCGTATCGGACGGTCTGCTGGTCACGGGCCAGAATCCGGGCAGTGCACGGGGCACGGCCGAAGCCGTCGTCAAGGCGTTGCAAGAAATCTCGGCTCGAGAGAGCTAGGGCAACGCTCGAATCACTCGACACGGATTTCCCACCGCGAGCATTCGGCTCGGCACGTCGCGGGTGACAACACTGCCTGCGCCGACGACGGCGTTGTCGCCGATGGTCACCCCTGGGCAGACGATCACGCCGCCGCCCAACCACACGTTGTTTCCGATCGAAATGGGCGCTGCGGATTCCCAACGCTGGCGCCGGGCTTCGTGATCGTCGACGGGATGCAGCGCAGTCAGCAGCTGCACACGCGGACCGATCGACACGTCGTCGCCGATCGAAATCGGTGCGCAATCCAGCAGAATCGCGTCGTAGTTCAGGAAGCTGTTGGTCCCGATGCTGATCAGCGACCCGTAGTCGCACTGGAATCGCGGCATGATCCACGAGCCGGTTCCGAACGAGCCGAGCAGCTCGGTCAGCAGTTCCGATCGCAGGGCGTCGTCGTCTGCTGATGTCGCATTGAACCTGTCCAGCAGGCGTTGGCACTGCTTGCGCGCGGCGACCAGCTCGTCATCACTGTCTTGGTAAAGCTTCCCGCTCACCATTCGGTCTCGCTGCTCCCCCATGGCAACAAGCTTACGTACTCGACTGGTCTGACCACTTGACGTCTGGCCTATGACCAGTCACTCTAGATCCATGGCCCTGCAACCCGTCGAACGCCGATCCGTACCCGAGGACGTTTTCGAACAAATCCTCGCGGACGTGATCAGTGGCGAACTCAGCCCTGGCGAATCATTGCCGAGCGAACGACGGCTCGCCGAAGTGCTCGGGGTATCCCGACCCGCGGTCCGCGAGGCACTCAAACGCGTCGCTGCTGCCGGGCTCGTCGAAGTCCGACAGGGCGATTCGACGACCGTGCGCGACTATCGCAAGACCGCAGGCCTCGACCTGCTCCCCCGATTGCTGCTGCGCGCAGGCGAACTCGATGTCTCCGTCGCTCGCAGCATCCTCGAGACGCGGCTCCACAACGGACCGAAGATTGCCGAGCTTGCGGCAGAACGCAGCGGACCCGAGCTCGCCGTTCTTCTGGACGACGCGATCGCCGAACTCGTCGCAAACGACGACCCGATCGAGAAGCAGCGCCACGCACTGACCTTCTGGGATCACGTCGTCGACGGTGCCGACTCCATCGCCTTCCGCCTGATGTACAACACGCTGCGTGCGGCCTACGAACCCGCCCTGCCCGCTCTGGCTGCCGTCATGACAGCCGAGGTCGGCAATCCGGATGCCTACCGCGAAATCGCCGCAGCAATCGTCGCCAGCGACCCCGAGGCTGCATCCAAAGCCGCATACGCCCTGCTCGAACCCGCTACAACAGCCCTGATTTCGGTACTGAAAACCCTGGAGGTTCAACGATGAGCACTTCGACACCCCGCCGCATTCGCAAGAACTTCACGCTTGCTGACGCGGGACGCGAATTTTGGAAACACCCATCGCCATGGATGATCTCGGCCACCCTCGCAGTGGCGATAGTCGCGCGCATCATCGTCGGCGACTGGCAGATCACCGACGCGATCGTTCCGGTCATGATGCTGGCACTGTTCCCGTTTTTCGAGTGGATCATCCACGTGCTGATCCTGCATTGGCGTCCCCGTAAGGTCGCCGGGCTGACGATCGATCCGCTGCTAGCCCGCAAACACCGTGAACACCACACCGATCCGCGCGATGTACCGCTCATCTTCATCCCGTGGCAGGCGTTGCTCTGGGTGCTGCCTGCGACGCTCGCGATCGCGTTGCTCGCCTTCCCGCGCCTCGGACTCGGGCTGACCTACCTTGTGTTCATCGCGATGCTCGGCATTGTCTACGAGTGGAGCCACTACCTCATCCACAGCGACTACAAGCCGAAATCCCGCGTCTACAAGGCGATCTGGCGCGACCATCGGCTGCATCACTACAAGAACGAGCACTTCTGGTTCACGGTCACGACCTCAGGTACAGCCGATCGTGTGCTCGGAACCTTCCCGCACGCCGAAGATGTGCAGACCTCGCCGACGGCCAAGAACCTGCACGCCGCGCGGTAGTTCGGGTCGACTACGCAATGCTGGTTCGCACTTCGCAACGCCTCGAACCTGCTGGGGGCGTTGCGAAGTGCGGCTATGCGTTGCGCAGTTCACTTATCCCGCCGCTCAGCCTTTGCGCGTCGTTCGGCAAGCTCCGCCTCTTCCAATTCGGCGGCCGCACCGAGATCGGGAGCCCCACCTCCGAGACGCGCGGGCACCCACGGCTCCCCCGCCGGCGCTGGGTAGCCAGCCTGAGCCTTGTCGAGCAAGTCTTTCATCGCCGCACGCAACTCTCCGGTCAGTGCGTCGATCTCTTCGCGCGGCGCTATCGGCTCACCGATCTCGATATGAATCGGAAAGTTGTGTCGGCCAAGCTTTTTGGGGAACCCTTTGGTCCAGATCCGGTGCGCACCCCAGATCGCGATCGGAACAATCGGCTTGTTCGATTCCAGGGCCATCCGCGCCGCGCCGGATTTGAAGTCCTTCAGTTCGAAGCTGCGACTGATGGTCGCCTCCGGATAGACGACGACCAGTTCGCCGTCGCGCAATGCCGTCACGGCGTGCTCGTAGGCTTCGGCACCCGCAGCTCGATCGACCGGAATTGCCTTGCAGTGCTTCATCAGAAATGCGACGAACCGATTGTTCTGCAGCTCAGCCTTCATCATGTAGCGGACGTTGCGGCCACGGTTGCGGCCGACGAGCCCGATCTCGATGAAGTCGAGATAGGCCGTGTGATTCACGGCGAGCACGGCACCACCGACGGCAGGAATGTTGTCCTGACCGTTGATGCGCAGCCGCACACCCTGCAGCTTCAGCATCGACCGCCCCACGATGTTCAGCGCGTCGTAGACCAACTCGCGGGCCATCGACTAGCACGGCCTACTCGGCAGACTTCGCGCGTCGGGCCGCCATCCTCGCTTCTGCTTCTGCATTGTCGAGTGCGGTGGCTTCCTCGAGTGTCGGCGCACTTCCGCCGAGCCGAGCGGGCACCCAATATGCGCCTGCCGGATGGTCGTAGTCCTTCTGCAGTTCGAGTAGCAGTCCCTGCATCGTGGACCGCAGTTCTGCCGTCAGATCAGCAGCCGGTTCGTACGGCTGGATCGGCTCGCCGACCGCGATCGAGATAGGAGTGTTGGTGCGGCCCAACCGTTTAGGGTGACCCTTCGTCCAGACGCGCTGTGCACCCCAGATCACGATCGGGACGATCGGCACATTCGCCTCGATCGCCATACGCGCTGCACCGGACTTGAATTCCTTGATCTCGAAGCTTCGGCTGATCGTCGCTTCCGGATAGACGCCGACCAGTTCGCCGCGGCGCAACGCGTCGACAGCTTGACGGTACGACTCAGCGCCAGCAGTGCGGTCGACCTCGATGTGCTTGAGGTTGCGCATGATCGGCCCGGAGATCTTGTTGTCGAAGACCTCCTTTTTCGCCATGAAGCGGATCAAACGTCTCGGCGTCCGCGCGGGCAGGCCCGCATAGGTGAAATCGAGGTAGCCGGTGTGATTGACCGCGACGACGGCACCACCGGTAGCCGGGACATTCTCTGCACCGTGGACCGTGAACTTCAGGCCCTCCAGCGCGAAGACGGCGCGCGCGATACCGACGATGGTCTGATAGAGGGGTTCCACAGTCGGCTAGCGTAGTCGGTGACCAACCGATCACACACACCGATCGAACGCACACGCGCGGCGGAACGACGACGAAAGGTTCGATTCGTGAACCGACAGCGGACAGCGGTATTCACCTGTGCGGTGGGAGTGTCGGCAATCCTGCTGGTGAGTGGCTGCGACAGCCGTAGTGGCGTGGACACCGCGTCGAGTCCGTCCACAGCGTCGACTGCGCGACCATCCGCCGCGGCCTCGACGGCCCCGACGACCGGGACGCCGACCTCGGCTACCACTGTCGCGACGGTCCCTGTCGGCGAAGTCCCGACCAATCCGCAAGCAGCCGAAGCGCTGCGACCATGGGCGACCGACCTCGTCGACGGTGACATCGACCTGCTGACGAAGACGTGCTGGACGATCTCGCCGCAGGGCGTCGCAGAGATGTACACCGACACCGACGCCATCCTCGCTGCCATCGCACAGCCCGGCGTAGATGGCCAGTTCGCAGTCACCTGGACGGGTCCGCAACGGACGGTCAGCGTGAAGCGCAGCGAGATCGTGTCCGGCTATGCCTGCCCGTCGGTACGCCCGACCGGCAGTTCCGCCGACCTCGATCCTCGCGAAGCACGGCACACCGTTCGGCGCTACCTGTCGCGTTTCATCGGAAAGCCCGTCAACCCGGCCGACGTCGAGGGTGACTATCGACTCGTCTGCGATGGCGCGCTACAGACGTGGGACCCGGACGGCACCGGCACAGCGACGGCTCCCCCGCTGGCCAACAACCCGGGGCGCCTCACCGGCATCACGGCGTTCCAGGACAGTGAGATCACCTCCGAGCAACTCGGCAACTCCTATGTGCGGGTTTCGGTGCCGGTGACCAACGCGGCCGGCGTCACCACAACCGAAATTTTCACCCTCGATGTCGGCGCGAACGGCTACTGCATCGGCGACGTCAGCCCGTAGGCCCTACTCTGGATAGCTGCAGTCGGTCACCAGGAGGCATACAAGTGCAGGTCACGAGCGTCGGACACGCCGGGTTCCACATTCAGACCAAGGCGGGGTCGATTCTGTGCGATCCGTGGGTCAATCCCGCGTACTTCGCGTCGTGGTTTCCCTTCCCGGACAACTCCCAGCTCGACTGGGACGCACTCGGCAACTGCGACTACCTTTACGTCTCCCACCTGCACAAAGACCACTTCGACCCGGCGACCCTGACAAAGCACGTCAACAAGGACGCAACGGTTCTGCTGCCCGATTACCCGGTGCCGGACCTCAAGCGCGAACTCGAAGCGCTCGGCTTCACGAAGTTCTTCGAGACCGAAGATTCGGTGAAGCATCACGTCGACGGGCTCGACGTGATGATCATCGCCCTGCGCGCACCCGCCGACGGACCGATCGGTGATTCCGGTCTCGTCGTGTCCGACGGCGAGACGACGTGTTTCAACATGAACGACGCGCGGCCGGTCGACATGGATGTGCTGCACGATCAGTTCGGGAAGATCGACATCCACCTGCTGCAGTACTCGGGCGCGATCTGGTACCCGATGGTCTACGACATTCCCAAGCGCACCAAGGCGAACTTCGGCAAGCAGAAGCGCCAGCGCGGTATGGATCGCTGTCGCAGCTACATCGAGCAGGTCGATGCGACATGGGTCGTCCCGTCTGCAGGCCCGCCGGTGTTCCTCGATCCGGAGTTGCGGTACCTCAACGACGATCAGGCGGACGAAGGCAACATCTTCCCTGATCAGATTGTTTTTCTCGAGCAGATGCGGATCCACGGCAAAGACAAGGGTGTCTTGATGATTCCCGGCTCGACCGCGGACCTGCACGGCGCCGACCTGACGCTGACGCATCCGGTCGAGGACCCGATGGCGATCTTCGACAACAAAGCGGACTACATCGAAGAGATGGCTCAGCGGATGGCGCCGGTCCTCGCGGCCGAGAAGGCGTCGTGGGCTTCGGCCGAGGGTGAGCCGCTACTCGGACCGCTGCGGGACCTGTTCGAGCCTCTGATGGCCCTGACCGATCAGATCTGCGACGGCATCGGCTATCCCGTCGGACTCGTGCTGGGTGACGAGACGGTTGTCCTCGACTTCCCGGCGCGTACCGTCCGGGCACCTGGTGAGAACGACGGCAAGTATCGGTTCGGTTTCCGCATCGCGCCCGAACTCGTCCGCACGGTCCTGCGCGACAACGAGCCCGACTGGGTCAACAGCATCTTCCTGTCGACGCGTTTCACCGCCTGGCGCATCGGTGGCTACAACGAATTCCTCTACACCTTCTTCAAATGCCTCACAGACGAGCGCATGGCCTACGCAGACGGTTGGTTTGCGGAGTCTCACGACGACTCTGCGTCCACCGAGCTTGCAGGTTGGGAAATCCAGCGGCGGTGCCCGCACTTGAAAGCGGACCTATCCAAGTTCGGCGTCATCGAAGGCGAAAAGCTGACCTGCAATCTGCACGGCTGGCAGTGGGATCTGCCGAGCGGCCGGTGTTTGACGTCGAAGGGCCACGAACTGCGTTCGCGGAAGCTCGAAGCGTAGTCAGGCGGATCGGTCAGGCCCGGTTGAGCACCGCGTGCACGGTGTTCGCGACGCGGCGTGACCGTGTCTCCGGCCGTTTGGCGTCGGTTATCGCGGTCACGTGCTCGCGGCGAAGCGAGAAGGCAAGCTTGTCGAACGCCTCCCGCACACCAGCTTCGGCGAGCGCTGCTGCGAGATCGTCGGGGACGTCGACCGTCCGTTCGGCGTTGTCCCGCTCGACGGTGACGAGCACCGAATCGCCTGGATGTTTGCTGAGTTCGTTGCGTATCGACTTGAGAATGCCGAGGCACGGGCCGGCACCCATGTCGACGACCGAACCTTTGTACGGAATGCCGTCGAACGTCGCTTCGACCGGAATTCGTCCGCCTCCACCGAGTGCATCGACCACGGCCGCCGGAACTGCCACGTAGGCTCCGCCGCCGCCGGACTCTGTCGACTTGATCTGCGCCTCGAACTCCTCCACCGACAGCAGAGTAGTCCAATGGAAGGCCGGGCCGTGACGACTCGGGCCTACGTTTTGCTTCTGCCTGCCGCAATCCACACGGCGACGAGCGTCAGCACACCGCCGACCACCACCGTCACGGTCAGGGTCGCCCCGCTCGCAGGGACGATCGCGTCGAGTAACAATGCGCCGAGAAGTTGACCGGCGATGACGCTGAGGCCGAGCAGCAGCACGCCGAGCGTTCGCACCAGCACCGCCGCGGCAGCGATGTGCGCGATGCCGAGCGTTCCGCCGACATAGAGCCACCAGTCTGTCGGCGGCGTCGACGGCCAGCCCCGGACCGTCAGCCCGATCGCCGCGACGATCACCAGCGCTGTCGTGCCCGTTGCGAAATTGATCCACGTCGCAACCATCGGACCGCCGACAGCGGCGACGCGACCGTTCACTGCCTGCTGCCAGGCGAGACCGATACCCGCGATCGCAGGAAGGACAGCGAACAGCAACGCGCTTGCGTCGGCGTCGATCCGACCTGAACTTGCAACGGCGACCGCGACCAAAGCCAACGCGGCACCCAGCACACGGTTGCCGGTGAGCGGGCTCGATTCGGCAGGTCCGAGTCCCGCACGATCGACCAACAGACTGCTCAGCAACTGGCCACCGACAACGGCGACGGTGAACACGGCGACACCGATCGTCGAGATCGTAATCCCCTGGCACGCAACGTAAAAAGCACCGCACACGCCGCCGATGCACTGCCATGGCGCAAGGGTTTTCGTCCGCAGCGCAGTGCGCACCTCGGCGAGCCGGTTCTGCATTCGTCTGCTGAAAGCCAAACCGATGCACAACAACACGAACCCACTGCCGAAGCTGATCACCGCGGCTGCGACGCCATCGTCCAAACGTGCCCCGAGAGCGCCGTTGAGTCGCGACTGACCGGCGATCGATACACCGACCAGAATCGCGACGACAACACCGAAGCGTTGCGAATTCACTTGGCCAATAGTGCCATCCGCAGTGAACTCGCCCGACAGGGCCGACGAGTGGTTAGCCGCCCTCGGGGTCCTCTGGCACGACTGGCGTTGTCGTGATGACGGCGGGTGCCGTTGTTGTCGGTACGACCGGAGCCAGTGTCGTCGTCGGTGCCGGCGTCAGCGGCGCGGGCGCCGGTGTCAGCGGTGCCGGCGCAGGCGTCAAGGGAGCAGGAGCCGGATTGAGCGGCGCCGGAGCAGGATTCAGCGGTGCAGGCCTCGGGTTTCCTGGTTCGACGGGCGCTGCTGGTGGCGGTACGACCGCCGGCGTCGTCGCACTCGTACTGGTCGCGCTTGGTGTCGTCGTTGCCGACTTCGTCGTGCTGGACGTATCGGACGGCTTCGGATCACCGTCATCGGATCCACAAGCACCGACGAGCAACAGGGCAGCGCAACTAACGGCAGCAATAATCAGGCGTTTCAAGACTGGACCCCTCCATTGTCAACATGTACCGAACAGCCGATCGTTACCGACGCTACTGTTCTGCCGCACGGAATCTTGGCGAATCGGCAAAAGTCAGCCTACGGTTTCCGACGCGGCCGACCAGGTGTTGCAGGTATCCAGCGACGTCCGACCCGCACCCTTCGTGAACCACTCACCGAAGTTCCTCGGCGATCCGTGGTCAGCAGGCCTGCCCGGCGCATCGCCACGTGTGTAGTTGTCGCGCTGGGCCACCTGAATGCTTGCGATGTCGAAGTTGGTTCCGACGAAGATCCCCGACAGGCACTGCGCTTGCAGTTCGGTCCGGCGCGAAATCTCGAGTCCGGCGGGCGTCTCCCTGCCCATCAGCGTGATCATCTCGGTCGCCGCGCCCAACGTGCCGCTCAATTGCTGCAGGTGATGGCCATATTCGTGGGCGAGCATGCTGATCGCCGCCGTCGGAATCGCATCCCGACCCGCATTTGTGCCCTGGTAGCTCGACGGGGCGAGATAGATCGTTCCGTCGCAGTAGAAGCTGTTCTCCTCGGGCGGGCGACCGCAACCCAACGACGCGACTGACGCCGAAACCTTCAACTCGGGCGCGGTGAACGGGATCGACAACCGTGCCAGAACCGGTTGCCACGTGGAATTGAGGCAGCCCATCGCCACGTCGAGGAACGTGCGGACCGTGGGATCGTCCTCGGCCCACGGCGGTAGAACACATGCCTGCTTGCGCAGCGACACGGGCGAGGTGAGCGGATTGGTCCCTATTCCGACGACCGAATTCGGGCGCAGTGACGTAGGCACGGTCGACGGACTCGGTGCGACCGTGCTGGCCGCGGGATTCGTGGTACTCGACGCCGCGCCGGACATCACGTACTGCGACCCCTCTTCGGAATCGCCGACCATCCGCGCGAGGAGCAACAATCCGGCAAGAACGAGTCCCGCGACAACGGCAACCGACGCGATCACCAGCGGGCCGCGTCGATGCCGTTCGATCACCCGGTCACTGTAGGGCCATGTGACTGGCGCGGTAGCCACTTCGGCACAAGGGCTGCCGCCAGGACCACCGGTATCCCGAGTAGTGCGACCAACACCGGCGTAGACAGCCACACCGAACCGAGTGCGACAGCGGCAAAGATAGCCAGACTGACAACCTCTGCCAGCAAACTCGATGCCGACGTCACAGTCGCGCGGGCGGGTCCCTCGATCGCGTCCTGCAGGCGGGCTTCGCTCACGATCACAGCGTTGGTGATGATGCCGTAGCCAACTCCGATTGCGGCGAACCCGATTATGCCGAGTATCCCGGGTCCACCGATCAGGGCACCACCTGCCAGCGCAATGCCGGCAACGACAACACCGCGAGCCATCGTCGACGCCTTCATCGACGCCGTTCGACCAGCCAGCGCAGAGCCGACGAGCGAACCCGCTACGGTCAATCCCACCAGAATCGGGATGAAACCTGTTGCGGCACCATTGTCTTCGGCAAGAAGGCCGAAGTACTCGTCGATTGCCGTGAATCCGAACAGCACCGACGACAGCAGGACGCCACGGCGAACGGTCTTGTGCCGCAGCGCTTCCGTGACACCACTGCGCAGCATGGTGAGGTAGGTACTAGTCGGGGTGTCGGCGGCAACGTCCGGGTCGTCTTCGTAGTCGTCTCCGTCGTCGTCGATTTCGGCGACGGCGGCAACGGATGCCGCCTTCGGCGCGCTCGGCAACGAGGCTGCCAGCAGTGCGGCGCACAGTGCGACGGCGACACTCGACGCGCCGACCAATCCATAGCCGCCCCATGCGAACAGCGGTGCGGCAGAGAGGATTCCCAACAATGCGCCCGTCTCGGCGGCCGAGTTCGCGAACCCGATAATGCGCGCGTACTCACGCGTCGCCGATCGTGCAGCCAACTCGTCGTACAGCAAGGCTTGGAACGTTCCCGACTGCAACGAGCCACCTATGCCCCACAGTACGAAGCCGAGCGCAAAGCCCGCATACGAGGGAAAGACGGTCCAGACTGCGAACCCCGACGCGGTTACCAGCGCGCCAAGTACGAGCAGCCCGCGACGGGAGACCGTGTCCGCCCAAGCACCCGACGGCACCTCGAAAACGAACGCGGTGACCGACCAGATGAACAGCAGCGACGAGATCTCCGCTGTGTCCAGACCATGGTCGGCGAAGAGCAGCGCGTAGAGCGCGTACAACGGGATCAGTTCACCGACACCGGAATACGCGATCGCGCGAACGGCAAGCGAGCTATTGGAACTGGGTCAAGTGTCGCCGCTGAAGAATCGCATGCGTCCACTCTGGCAACGAACCGACCGAGCCGTCAAGGCATTAGTTCGGCGGCACCTTCCAGTACCAGACGGCATCGGCTTCGACCCGGATGCTCTCCAGCAGAGCTCCCCTACGCGTGACTTTTACGTCGATTGCCCGATCCAGCCTGTTCGCCAGACGAAAGTCGTTGTCCTGCTGGACCGTCGTCGTGTCGATTCGGTAGGTACCAGGAACGAAGCCGGGCAGCACGGTGACCAGGTGGTTTCGCGGATTCTCGAGTTCGAACGCGGTCTCGCGGGAATCGATCGTGAGGGTGAATCGATAGCCGTCGTTCGGCACGGGTGTCTCGGGACCCGGACCTGCCGAGCCCGAACCCGACGAACCGGTATCGGGTGCAGCCGCGGCAGGTTGAGCAAGGAGTACCGCTGCGCATCCGATGACGATGACGGTGACGACGGAAATGACCGCAGAAACAAGTGCCCGCAACATGCTCAAAACGATATAAGGCCGCTCCGCGGCTTGTGAGTCCTTTCGGAGGGCGGAACCGCCGAAAAGACTCACGAGGCGCGGAGCGCCATAGACTTACCGATCAGTACGAAATGGCCCTACTCGAGGAGCAGCGTGTCCAAGATTCGCACCGAGCGCGACGGCAGGGTCCTCACGGCGACGATCAGCAACCCGCCGTACAACTTTCTCACCGGCGAGATCATGAAGGAACTGCACGAACTTCTGCTCGAGATCAACGGCGATCGCAGCATCGGCACCGTGGTCCTCGCGAGCGATCTCGACGGAATCTTCATCTCGCACTTCGACGTTCGTGAACTTGCCGTCGCGCCCGACGTCCCGATGGACCAAGGGGTACCGCATGCTGTCGCCAGCGGAACATTGAGGCTGCAGGGTGTCATCGAGCAGATCCCCGGTGCCAGAAACGCGCTCAGCAAAACTGCGGCCGCGGCTGTTTCCGACCTCCTGCATTTCCACGAGACCTGCGCCTTGATGCAGCGCATCGACAAGGTGCTGATCGCGTCCATCAACGGTCGCGCGCTCGGCGGTGGCTCCGAACTCGCCCTCGCCTGCGATATCCGGATCATGGCCCAGGGCCCGTTCCAGATCGGTCAGCCAGAAGTGCTCATCGGAATCATCCCCGGCGGCGGCGGAACGCAACGCCTGCCGCGGGCGATCGGACACGGACGCGCGCTCGAGCTACTGCTCGAAGGCAGGCCCCTGAGCCCGATGGAAGCCCTCGACATCGGCTACGTCAATCACGTCGTTGCACCCGGCGATCTCGTCGAGTTCACCAACATCACCGCTCATCGCCTCTCCCGTCGGTCCAACGATGCCGTCGCCGCGATCAAGCGGACGGTCAACGGCGACGCTTCGCTCGCGAAGGGGCTGCGCGCCGAACGCTCGGCCTTCCTCTCGACCGTCTCGTCGAAATCGGCGCGCACGGCGATGCGCGCCTACATCGACCACATCGACGCGCTCGAAGCCGCAGGCGAGGACCTCAGCATCGAATCGCTCGGGCAGTGGCTCGACGGGACGGCGTACGACTTCAACACCTGACCAGCGTCGGGGTGGTGTCGCGTCAGGGCAGTGTCGCTTCAGGGCGCTGTCAAGACGTCCGTTCCGACGAACGGCACCAACGCCGCAGGAACGCGAACCGAACCATCGGCCTGCTGGTGGTTCTCCAGAATCGCGACGATCCAGCGTGTGGTGGCAAGGGTGCCGTTCAGCGTCGCCGCGACCTGCGGCTTTCCGTTCTCGTCGCGGTAGCGGACGCCGAGGCGACGGGACTGGAACGTCGTGCAATTCGACGTCGACGTCAGCTCTCGGTAGGTCTGCTGGGTCGGCACCCACGCCTCGCAGTCGAACTTGCGGGCCGCCGACGATCCCAGATCACCGGCGGCGACGTCGATCACCCGGTAGGGCACCTCGATCGCGGCGAGCATGTCGCGCTCCCACCCGAGCAGACGCTGATGCTCCGCGTCGGCGTCCTCGGGCTTGCAGTAGGTGAACATCTCGACCTTGTCGAACTGATGCACCCGAATGATGCCGCGGGTGTCCTTGCCGTAGCTGCCCGCCTCGCGACGGAAGCACGACGACCAGCCCGCGTAGCGCTTCGGCTTCTCGGCGAGGTCGAGGATCTCGCCGGAGTGGTAACCAGCCAGCGGCACTTCCGACGTTCCGACGAGGTAGAGGTCGTCGTCCTGCAGGTGATAGACCTCGGCAGCGTGCGCGCCGAGGAAGCCCGTTCCGGCCATGATCTCCGGTCGCACCAGCACCGGCGGAATCATCATCGTGAAACCGTTGGCGGTCGCTCGCTGCGCGGCGAGCTGCAGCAATCCGAGCTGCAACATCGCGCCGTACCCGGTGAGGAAGTAGAACCGCGCGCCGGACACCTTGGCGCCACGTTCCATGTCGATCAGATTGAGCGACTCGCTGAGCTCGAGGTGGTCCTTGGGTTCGAAATCGAAGGTCGGTACGTCGCCGACCGTCTCGAGAACGACGAAGTCGGCCTCGCCGCCCGCGGGCGCACCCTCTTGCACGACGTTCGAGATCGCACGGTGCGCGGCGTCCAGAGCTGCATCGGCCTGCTGCTGAGCAGCCTCGGCCTCCTTGACCTTCGCCGACAGCTCCTGCGCACCGGCGAGCAGAGCCGGCCGATCCTCCGGACTCGCCTTGCCGACCAGCTTGCCGCGTGCCTTCTGCTCGGCGCGCAGATTGTCGGCAGCGGCAACCGCAGCGCGTCGGGAGGCGTCAGCTTCGAGCAAGGCGTCCACCAGGGCCGGATCTTCACCCCGTGCTCGCTGCGACGCACGGACTACCTCTGGGTTATCGCGCAGAAATCTCAGGTCGATCACGCCTGCAAACCCTACTTTGGCCGCATGCTGCTGGTCATTCGGGTTTGCGCTTGAACCTGTCGACAAGGTCCTCACGGCCGAACATCTCCGCGGTTTCGACTGCGGTCGGGCTGCCGCCGGTCGGGTCCGCGCCGGCTGCGAGCAAGGCGTCGAGGACGTCGTCGTGCATCTTGAACACCACTCCGGCCAACGGCGTCTGCCCCTTGTCATTGGCCTGATTGACGTCGGCGCCACGATCGACGAGCAGGCGCACAACGTCGAGGTGGCCGTGATAGCTGGCCAACATCACCAACGTGTCGCCACTCTGATTCGACATGTTCACTGGGACACCGGAATCCAAGTACTCGGCCAGTGTCGCCGCGTCGCCGCTGCGTGCCATCGTGAACAGCCGATTGGCAAGATCATGGACGTCTTCGCTCATAGGAAGTCAAACTACGCTGTGCGCCGCAACGGCGACCGGGCATGATGGAGCCTGATGTCCGAAGAAAATGCACCCGCCGACAAGACTTCGAATGCGAAAGCTGCACTGAGCAGACTGCGCTCGAAGCTCATCCCGAATCGACCCGAGGCCGCCGAGGGAACCACTCCCGATGCTGCTGGGGATTCGACGGCCGAGACCGTCGACCTGTCGAAAGTCGACGATGGAATCGGTCCCGATGGGACTGCAACCGAATCTGCCGCTGCCGAAGGAGCCGATCCCGCCGCTCCCAGCCCAGCGAAGCGGCACATGTCGGCGAGCACGACGCGGCGCGTTCTTGCTGCCGTCGCCGTCGGCGCCGTCGTTGCGGCTGTCGGAACGATAGCGATTGCGGGTGGTTTCAAGAAGCCGACTGAACTCGAGACGCACCAACCGGGCGAAGATCCCAAACTCTCCGCGGTCGAAGGCGAAGCGTTCGGAACTGCGGTGCAGGGCGACTGCCTCACGTGGACGACCAGCACCGAGGACATCGGCAAGATCGACTGCAGCGAACCGCACCAATTCGAAGTTGCATCGGAACTCGACCTCAGCCTCTACCCGGGTCGCGAATTCGGGCCCGGTTCGGCCTTCCCCGGCGTACTGCGGTTCACCGAGTTGCAGGACGAACACTGTGTACCCGCCGTCGACGCCTACCTCGGCGCGAAGTTCGATCCGCAGGGCAAGTTCGATGTCGGACTGATCTTCCCGAGCGAAGCAGGCTGGAACGCTGGTCAGCGCACGTTGCGCTGCGGCATCAAGTTCGCGAAGACGAACGGTGCACTGATGCCGATCACGGGGACAGTGACCGGACAGGACCAATCGAAGATCTGGGAAACCGGCACCTGCGTCGGAATCGACCGCAATCTGCCGACCGATCCCGTCGATTGCTCGCAAGCACATGCCTTCGAGGTGTCCGGAATCGTGGATCTCACCACTCAGTTCCCCGGCGGTCCGCCGTCGTCGGACGATCAGGACAAGTACCTGACCGACACCTGCGCCAAGATCACCGACGAATACCTCGGCTCCCCTGACACGCTGCGCAACAAGACCCTGACGATGTTCTTCCCGAGCGTCGAGCCGATGAGCTGGCTCGCAGGCAGCCACCGCGTGAACTGCATGGTCGGCAAGGGGTCGGGCGCCGAGGGTTTCGCGCCGATCATCGGAACGGCGAAGGGCGATATCCTGATCGACGGTCAGCCGCCGGTTCCGCCGCCCGCCGTCCCCGAGGGACGTGCACTGCCGACGCCGTTGCCGGGTGCCGCACCCCGGCCGATCCCTGGCGCAGCACCCGCTCCGCGCTGACCATGTCGGTTGTAATGTCCGACGACCGCTTCGAGGAGCTGGTCGGAGAAGCGCTCGACCTCATCCCTCCGGAGTTGGCGAAGGCGATCGACAACGTCGTGATCCTCGTCGACTCACGCAACGAGGACGAGCCCGGCCTGCTCGGGCTCTATCACGGCATCGCCCTCACCGAACGAGACAGCTACTACGGCGGTTCGCTGCCGGACACGGTCACGATCTACCGCGACAGCATCCTGGAAATCTGCGCCGACGAAGACGAGGTCGTGCACGAGGTCGCTGTGACAGTCATCCACGAAATTGCGCACTACTTCGGCATCGAGGAAGACCGGCTCCACGAGTTGGGTTGGGGCTGAGCTGCGAAGCTGTGTCGGTATCGGCGGCTAGCGTGAATCGGGTCCGCACATGGTCGATCCAGGAGGTAGCCGATGTCGCATCCTGTCGTGCATTTCGAGGTAGTAGGTAAAGACCCAGCGCGTCTTCGCAAGTACTTCGGCTGGGAGTTCGACGTGCCATCGCCGGTGGCGCAGGAAGTCTCGGAACCGGACAGCTACGGATTCGTCGACTTGATCACCACACCGGACGGCTCCGGCATTCGCGGAGGTATCGGGGGTGGCGCCGAATACGAGAGCCACGCCATCTTCTACGTCGGAGTATCAAACGTCGAGGCCGCTCTGCAGCAGGCAGAAGCACTCGGCGGTAAGCGGGTGATGGGACCCGCAACATCTCCGCGCGGACTAGTTGTCGGACACTTCACCGATCCCGAGGGGACTCTGATCGGCGTTGCCGGAACCGCTTGAATCACGGTCGGCTGTTGCAATACGCGACAGAAGATGTCGTGATCAGTTGCGAGACTGCGGTAATGGACGAGTTGGACGCCAGGCTGCAACGCATCGGGCAGCATCATTTCCGCGCGAAGTTCCGGCTTCGCGGGCGGGACCGCGCTGTGGTCGATCTGCGCGGCATCGCCACTGTCCGCAAACATGCCGAGGACTTGATCGCAGCCAGGCTTGCCCCGGCCGAGCCACGAAACGACGGCCGCCAGACGCCATACCGAGGACATCCCGTATTCGTCGCCCAGCACGCGACCGCGACGTGCTGTCGGACCTGCCTGGCGCGCTGGCACGACATCCCTGCCGGTCGTGCGCTCGCGAACGCCGAACGCAGCTACGTCGTCGAGGCGATCTGCCGATGGATCGTGGGTCAGTACACGCCGAAGCTGCCTCCGACCTGACGCAGATTTTTCTTCGACACCGATGGAACCGATCGCAATCGCGTCGCGTCCTAGTCATCGAGGGGGCATTTCTCGGTGATTCGCAGACAGGCGGACTCCGGCCCAACGGTGACCGTTAGCGAAGGAGTCCGAGACGATGACCGGTCCGGAAGTAGTCGTCATCCCCGAGATCGTGCTGGCAGCAGCAGCCGAACTCGACGCACTCGCAGGTCGGCTCGAAGTCACCGCGGCGACGGCGGCACCACTGACCCACGTAGTGCCTGCCGGTAGCGAAGAGGTGTCGGTGCTCGCATCGACGTATTTCAATCGGGCTGCCGCAACACACGACACCGCACTTGCCGCCGCGATTGCCGAGCTTCATTTCGCGGCCAACACGCTGCGTACGCAGGTCGCGTCGTACATCGCCGAGGATCTGGCCAACGCGGCGACCATCGCCGCCACAGTCGTTTGAGAATTCACGTAGTTATCGAGATGGGGAATCGATCGTGACTTTTGGTATCACCGGCGTCTTCTGGCTGCCGCGCACCGCAACCGTCAACTCGACCACGCTGTGGGCCGGCGCCGGGCCCATTCCGCTGTCGACGGCCGCGCCCGCATGGTCGGCGATCGCCGCCGCATACGGCGACGCATCGTTCACTGTCACCAGGGTGCTTGCCGAGCTGGCCGTCGGGTGGCAAGGCATCACGTCCGTCGGCGCCTTGGCCCGGCTGGGTGGCTTCAAGATCTGGGCCGACCAAGCCGCTGCGACTGCAATCGTGGCATCGACCAAGGCCGGAGCAAACGCGATCGCATCGACGACCGCACGCGTTGTCATGCCGAGCCTGCCCGAGATCGTTGCAGTTCAGACGGCCAAGGCTGTCGCGTACACGACAGGTGGCGTGCTGAACGGCACCGCCGAAGTGGCCGAAGCTGCCGACCGCGCAATGGATCTGCGTGCCGCGCTCGTCATGGAAGCCTACGAAGCTGCAACGACGACCGTCGTCGTCACGCCGACCGAATTCGTTCCGCCTCCACCGATCGCCAACGGTCTCGCCGAGGCAGGCAATGCCGATGCCGCTCAACAGGGTTCGACCAACCCCGTGCAGGCAGCCGCACTTGCAGCGGGCGCGTTCCTGCAGAACCCCGCAGTGCAGAGTGCTGCCGCCCAGGCCGGACAGATCGCGGGTTCAACCGCGTCGACTGCAGTGTCGGTCGCAAGCAATGTCGGCAGCAACGTCGCATCGGCCATGACCGCGCCGGGTACGTCGACGCCGTTTATGGGCTCACCGATGTCCGGACCGCTCGGCGGTCGTGGCGATTCGAACCCAGGGTCGTCGGTCCGGGCTGTGTCGTATCCGAGCGGAATGCCGGGAGCGACGGGCATTTCACTTCCCGAAGGCTGGGGTCAGCACTCGAGCCCGATCGCAAACGGCTCGCCGGCACCAGCCGCGCCTGGAGCGACGCCGCCCCCGCAGCCCGGCCTCGGCCCGATCGGCACGGCCGACTCCGCCGCGACCCGCGCGGCCTCGTCCGGGGGCCCGATGCTCGGTCACCGCGGTGCCGATGCGTCCGATGACGACGACGAGCACTCCTCGCCCGACTACCTCAAGAACTTCGAGCACTTCGCAGACGGCCGAACAGTGATCCCATCGGTCATCGGCGCCGAATCGGAGCACGCGCGGTGATCGATCTCGGAACCTCCTCCACGGCAACGACGTTGGGGCGAGCAACCCTCTCGGTCGACGAGCTGGACCTGCTGCTCGACCTGCTCGGAATCGACGAACTACCTGTCGTGCTCGACTGGGGTCCACGGTTCGACACGAAGCCCGCACGCGACGCCGCCTTCGAGCGTGCCGACGAATCACTGAGGGCGCGAGGCGCACTCGGCGACGGCGAGGTCGAGGAAGGTCTCGCCGACCGGCTCCGCGCGTTGGCCCGCCCACATTGGGTCCTCGCCCTGCGGTTGTTCGTGGGCGACACGATCTCTCGGCTCGCCATCGCGAAGGGTGAATCGACGTCCGTGCTCGCCCTACGCGGACCGGACTCGCTGATTCTCGACGACGTCGCTACCTCAGCGGTCGGCAACGACATCGCAGGCATCATCGCGACCGCTCTCGGACCTGCCCAGGCCTTGGACTTCGGCGGCCTCAACGCCCCGACTCAGCAGTTGGGCGAAATCTTCGACGACACCCGCGACGCTGCCGTGACTACCCGGAAGTTGTCGGCGATCGGCATACCTTCTCGCGATTCGAACACGATCGCGACGGCGATGGTCCACTGTTTCGCACACGCCGAGATCGTCGGCGTCGTCTATTCCGACGGTTCGCGAGACACCGCTGACGGACACCTCGCAGTCTTCGACACTCGCGGTGGCCGCTTCCTCGCAACAGCAAGCCGAGCACAGGACGGCACCAAGTGGTCGGCCCTGAGTCCGGGTACGAACGCCAGACTGCGCCAAGCCGTCAACAGCCTTGTTGCGTCGCTTCCCGACCGTGCGGAATTCGCGCCGCAGCCTGCCTGATTCGACTCAGCCCATCGGATCGTCGGCAACAGGACTGACGTCGTCGGCAAACGGCGGGTCGAACCGTCCCCACCGCACACATTCCCAGCCACCGTCGGCGGTCGGTAGCAACTCGACGGTCTCGGTATTGTCGAGATGATTGTTCGCGGCGAACAAGCCGGGAACATTCGAAAGATGCCGTCCGACAAGCCGAATCGCGGCGCCGTGGCTGACAACGACCACGTCGCCGGACTGTCCGTCGTCGAGGTACTTGCTGCGCAACTCACCGACGACCGGTAGGTACCGAGCGAGCACTTCGTCAGCTGATTCGCCACCAGGCGGTCGGGCAGCCGAATCACCTGCATGCCAGGCGTGGAAAACAGCCTTGAACATCTCGTGCGACGCCGTGTCGGACCGGTTCTCCAGATCGCCGGCCTGAACCTCGTGCAAACCGTCCATCACCTCGACCGTGACGAAGGTGGCAGCTTCGATATGGCTCGCTGTCTGCTGTGCCCGCAATGCGCGGGACGACACCAGCGCTGCCGGCGTGTGTTCGGCCAAACGCCGACCCACCGCCTCCGCTTGCGTCACGCCGAGCTCGGTCAGCGGCGCGCCAGGAAGTCGGGTGTCGAGGCGCTTGGCGACGTTGCCCTCGGTCTCACCGTGCCGGACGAGAATGAGCCTGCCTGTCATAGGTCGGCCGTCCCTTCGCGAAGATCGGCGAGCCATGCCGCAGCGTCCTCGTCCGAGGGCGGCGCAGTGCCGCTCGGAACCGCGGCGGCCCACGATCCGAGGAATCGAACCGGTCCTGTGCGGTGCAGAGCTTTGAGCGTCTCCCCGACAGCGGGGTCGTCGACGTGCCCGACGCAGTCGAGGAAGAATCGGTAGGTGCCCATGCCGGTGCGTGTCGGGCGCGATTCGATTCGGATGAGATCGACCCCGCGAGTGGCGAATTCCGCGAAGGCACGCATCAAAGAGCCCGGCTCGTTGGACAGTTGAAAAACGACGGCGGTGCGGTCGGCTCCGGTCGCGGCAGGCGCACGACGGGGCGGTGTCACGTACACGAACCGCGTGCGGGCGCCGTCGTGGTCGGCAACACCGTCGGCGAGCGTTGCGAGCTGTAAACGCTTGCCCGCCAACGCCGTCGACACGGCGGCATCGCCGATTCCCTTCGAAACATCTTCGGCCGCACCGGCATTCGACGAGGCGACCTGCACCTCTGCGTTCGGCACGTTCCGTTCCAGCCACAACCGAACCTGTGCCGTAGCCACGGGATACGCACGAATCGATGTGACCTGCTCGAGTGTGGTTCCGGGTCGCGCGAGAATCGAGAAACTCACGTCCAGCTCGGTTTCGGCCACGATCTGCAATCGCGAACCGACAGCGAGGGCGTCCATCGTCGCCGAGATCGATCCCTCGACCGAACTCTCGATAGGTACGACGGCGCCGTCGGCCTTACCTTCGCGGACGAACTCCAAAGCGGCGGGCTGGCTCGGTGCGGCGATTCGTTCGACGTCACCGCCGAAGATGCCGGTCGCCTCCATTTGGGCGAGCGCCATCTCGGTGAAGGTCCCGGACGGTCCGAAGTAGGCGATTCGCTGCACGCCTTCGAGGTTACGCAATCGGACCCACGACCAACCGCATGCAGGGGATGCGTTGGGAAGGCGTTCAACTTTTGTCATCGCGACGGCAAACTGGCGAGGAAGATGAAACCGTCGTCGCACCGAGGAGGGACCAGTGCCGGAGCAACCGATCTCGCCTGCAGTCCTCGGCAGCGCCGTGCTCGATCGCGCCCGCGCGTCGTCGCCGATCAAACCGAACGAGACGGTCACGTTGTTCCCCACCTACGCCGCGAGATCGGCCGACAATCGCTGGTGGGAGTTCGAGCTGCGCGGCTGCATCTTCGAAGCCGAAGAGGACAGCAGGCTCCGACGCCTCAGCATCGACGCGCTGTTCCGGAGATTGAAACTGCAGGATCCGGTCGCTGCGGCAATCGCCCGGACCCGCATCATGGCGTTCCTCGTCGACAACGAGGGCGGCAAAGCCGTGACGGTTATGGTCGCCGGACACGTCTGCACATTGGGCAGGTCGACCGAGGACGGCCATTTCGGCGGACGTTTTCGCCTCACTACGGCGACCGCCGAAGCGCACGCGAAAGACGGGGTGCTCGATGTCGTTGCGATTCTGCCGCCCGGTGACCGCAGGATGTTCCAGACCCGCTTGTTCCTGGTCGAACCCGAAGGTCTGACGATCGTCAGCGACATCGACGACACCATCAAGATCACCGAAGTCCACAACCGAAAATTGATGCTGCGCCGCACTTTCGCCATGCAGTTCGAAGGTGTGCCCGGCATGGCCGAGCGCTACAGCACGTGGCTCGCGAAGACGGGCGGTCACCTGCATTTCGTGTCGAGTTCGCCGTGGCAACTGTCGGCACCGCTTGTCGAATTTCTGGACAGCGCCGGATTTCCGATCGGAACCTACGACCTCAAACGCGTACGCCCCAAGCGTGTCCGCAAGACCCTCGCGTCGCTGAAGGCCGACCCGATGGCGACCAAACCGCCGTTCATCCGCGCTCTGATGGCCGTCTACCCGCGTCGGCGTCTCGTGTTGGTCGGTGATTCCGGCGAGAAGGATCCGGAGGTGTACGGCTCGATAGCGCGGGAAGCACCCGGGCGGATCGCACGCATCTACATCCGCAACGTGACGAACGAACCCCAGACCGCGCCGCGCTATCGATACGCATTCAAAGGTGTGCCCGACGACCTCTGGGTTGTGTTCACCGACGTGTCGGAGCTGCCCGAGACGCCGTGAGCAACTCGGCTACACGCGAGCGAAACTGTAGTCGTCGAGATCGAAATGAGCACTGCGCCATGCCACTTCGAGGGTCGGCGACGGTCGTAGCGGAACGTCACCGTGCGCATCGAAGTAGTAGCTGTTCGAACCGTCGCACGTGCCCTGGAAGAAGATCTGTCGCGGACGGCGGCCCAGCATCTCCGCGAAGTACTTGTCGTGAGCGGCCGGGGTGACCTCGACGCGGGTCGCCTGCTCCTTGCGCGCCCGGGTCAGGCACCGGACGATGTGCCGCGCCTGATTCTCGATCAGAGTGAAGTACGACGAGCCGTTGTAGCCGTACGGCCCGAGGACCGTGAAGAAGTTCGGGAAGCCGGGCACGCTCGCGCCTTCGTATGCCTGGTAGCGGTTCTTCTCCCACCAATCACTGAGGTCGAGGCCGTCGCGGCCACGGACAATGAAGGGCGGCATGTTTCCGCTCTCGAACACCTTGAAGCCCGTCGCCAGGACGAGAACGTCGATGGGATGGTGGACGCCGTCGGAGGTCGTGATGCCGGTCGGCGTGATCTCGGCGATGGGCGTCGTCTCCAGATAGACGTCCGAGCGGTTGAACGTTGCAAGGTATTCGTTCGAGAAACTCGGGCGTTTGCAACCGAGTCCATATTTCGGCGTCAGCTTCTCTCGGACGATCGGGTCGTCGACCTGCTGCTTGAGGAACCCGCGAGCCAAGCGCGCGCCGACTGCGGCAACCGGCAGCACCGACGCGAAATGCGCGGCGAGGGGGAAAGTTGCTTCGACGTAGGTCTGGCTCAAGGCGCGCAGTCCCGCCTTGGCACCTGGCAACCAGCGCAGCCCTGCACGCAGCGGCGCGATGATCGGAGCGTCGAACTTCGGCATGCACCAGATCGGTGTGCGCTGGAAGACGGTCAGATGTTCGACCTCTTCCGCAATCGACGGGATCAACTGCACGGCCGACGCACCCGTGCCGATCACGGCCACCCGCTTGCCTTCGAGGTCGACTTCGTGATCCCAGCGTGCGGTGTGAACCGTTGTACCCGCGAAGCTTTCGACGCCCTCGATCTGCGGTGGTTTGGGCTGGGTCAGCACTCCGGTCGCACCGACGATGTGCCGGACGCGAAGCTCGGAACCGTCAGCGAGGACGAGGCGCCAAAAGTTGTTCGACTCGTCGAAATGCGCCTCGGTCACCCGGGTGTTCAGACGGAGCCGACCGCGTAAATCGAAGTCGTCGACGCACTCCTCCGCGTAGTTCTTCAGCTCCGAGCCCGGCGCGTAGACGCGGGACCAGTCGCTGCGCTGGCGGTAGGAAAACTGGTAGCTGAACGACGGAATGTCCACGGCGACACCCGGGTAGGTGTTCCAGTGCCACGCCCCACCGACGCCGTCGCCATCTTCGATGATCAGGAAGTCGTCGATTCCCGCGCGATCAAGTGCGATTGCCACACCGATTCCGGAGAACCCGCCTCCGACGATCGCTACTTCGTGGTCGAGCACGGGCGCTTGCGAACTGTTCCGCGGCATTGCGGGCCTTTCGTCGGTGAATCGGAGTTACAGCTATCCGACACGATATACAGTTTTGATACTTCTGTATATGCGGGGCGGCGATCCGACTACGCTGCAGAACGTGACGATTGCCGACGAGACGCACGAAAGCACTGCTTCGCGCATTCTCGACGGTGCACTCCGCGCGGCGGAGAATCACGGGGTCCGCAAGTTGACGATGGACGATATCGCCGGTGCCGCCGGCCTCGCCCGCATCACCTTGTATTCGCACTACCGCAGCAAGGACGCGCTGGTCGCCGCAGTGGTGAGCCGCGAGCAACAGCGATTCTTCGCGCATCTCGAAGCGGTCGGCAGCCAATACGCCGACCTCGACGACCGCCTGGTCGAGACGTTCGCGGTCGGTGTCCGCGCCATGCGACAGCACGCTCTACTGCAGCGAATGCTGCGGTCCGAACCCGCCGCGATTTTGCCGCACATGATGTTCGGAAGCCCGCTGCTCGACATCGCTCGGCAATGGATCGCTCGACAGCTGGCCGATCCCGCAGGCGAGCCCGGCTTGGCGCTCCAATCGGTCGCCGAGCTGAGCGTTCGCCTGGCGCAGTCGTTGATCCTCAGCGAGCCGTCGGTCCACAACCTCGACGATGCCGACGAGATTCGCGATATCGCACGCCGCTGGATCCTGCCGGCGCTGCACAGCGCAATCGACGCGCGGTAGTTGGGCCTGGGGCTACATTATTCGCGCTTATCGGCGGGATCCCGCATTTCAGGCCGAATTATGTAGGCGTAGGCCCATTGCTCAGGCGCGCACGACTCCAACGACCGGCGCATAGTCACACGGCGGCAGACCGTTGCTGGTGCTATCCAGCACGCTGCCGAACACCGCGAAAACCACTGTGCCCCTTCCGGTTACGATGGTGTTCGAGAGCGTGACCACGTAATCGTTGGGACGTTCCTGGAACATCGGAGCCCGACCCGAAGCACCCGTCGACAGATTGAGCCACGCGACTTCGAGGTTGTCGCCCTGCAGCGGTGACGACATCGCGGTGTTCATCGCGTTGAAGAAGACGTTGACCGTGCCTGCCGGAATCACCGGGATCGGGAGGTTGTCGTCGACCGCCGGTCCGGCGATGGCTTGGGCTATTCCGACCGAATCGCTCTGGTCGCCGAATCCGCTCGGCAGGCAATCCGCGGCGACCGTGTCGTACAGAAACGGCTGCGCGACGCCCTCGACAAGGTGGACCGACCGCGGGAAATAGTTGTAGCGCGGCGTGCCGCTGGCCGTCCGCGCGAGCGCGAGCGCGATGGATTGCGCCGTACGCGTACTGATCGGCATCGCTGCCGAGTTGAGCGCGGAATGTACCGCAGCAACATCGACACTTTCCGGTTCCGCGTGCGCGGTTCCCACCGATCCCGCAATTGCCGCAGCACATGCCGCGACCGCAACGATTCGTGAACGCATGACAACCCTCCCCTAGGTGCACACATGAGCGCGACCGCCCGTGCACTGACACCTACGTCGGCTTTATCGGGACCACCGTTACGCGCGGCGCTGGTCAGGGCGCGCGCAGACCACGAGCATCGAAGTACGCCAACGCCTCTCGAATGTCGTCGACTTCGATGCCGAGCAGGATGTCGCGGACCGCCGCGGCTGCGTCGGGATGCAGGGCGAGCAAACCATCGACGTTCGGCTGCGCCAGCGCCGACCGCACGTCCGCGCCACTCAACGCGGCAACCGTTGCGGCGAGGATCGACAGTGCATCGCGGCCTCCGGCGGCGCGCACGAAGAACCCCACATCGGCGTGAGCAACGACGGCGAGGAAGTCGGCGATTCGGTCGGGCGCGGCAGCCATGTCGATGCCGGCACTGTGCCCGGCGGCGACGATCTCGCGGACGACCTCGGCGGTGACGTCCTCGACGAATACGACGATCCGAGTCGGTAAGCGCAACTGCAACGCGTCCGCCACCTGATCCGCGCGGCAGTCGACCTCAACTCGGGCAACGCCGGGGAAATCGTGAGCGAACGTGTCCTGTTCCGGCACAGGATGCTCCGGGTCGAGAACCACGGCGACGCCATCGGCATCGGACCGCACCACGTCGTACACGGCTGCAGTAACAACGGGGAGTCCGACGAGCCTGCCGACCACCCGATCACGAAACACGTCGGCGTCGTTGCAGCGCTGCTGCAACAGTCCCGCGGTGAGCGCGCGATTGTCGCGCGGCTTCGGAACTCCCAAGGTCAGCGGTACCGGCACGCGTCCACCGTATTCGAGCGTTCCACTTGCGAATCTTGCCGCCGTCACTTAGCTTAGGTTTACCTGACTTAGCCAAACCTTACTTGTCCGATAGACACGACGCGGAAAGGCGATCCATGACGCGAGCGACAACCCAGCAGGGACCCACGACCGCGGAACGCATCCTCAGCGCCGTTGCCCGCTCGCAGGACTCCATGCTTGCGATCCCTGCCAGCGATCCGATACCGACGACGCTGCACCACCTGCGCTCGTGCGGCGACGTCATCGTCGCCATCGCGACCGACTCCCGAACGACCGCGCTCGCGTGGCAAGCCGGGCAGGGTGGGCTGCCTGCTGTACTCGAACTCGCAGATCACGCGCCGCTCCCCCTGTGTGAGCCGGTCCGGTCGTTGGTCTGGCTGCGCGGCACGGTGCGCCCGGTGCCCCCGCACGTCGAGCGCGTTCTCGCTGCCGAGGTCGCCGCTGAGCATCCACACGAAGCCCTGCTCGATGTCGGTCACGGCACTTCGCTGCTCTGGCTGCGCCTCGATTCCGCCGTTGTCGCCGATGCAACAGGGGCCGAGCCGGTCGACATAGACGAACTCCGTCTCGCCGAGCCCGACCCCTTCTGGGAACTGGAGACCGCCTGGCTTCAGCATCTCGACGAAGACCACGCCGACCTGATCTCCCAACTCGCTCGCCGCCTGCCACCGTCGCTGCGGCGAGGCCGAGTGCGCCCGCTCGCCATCGATCGCTACGGCATCAGCCTTCGTGTCGAAGCATTCGACGGCGACCGCGACGTGCGATTGCCCTTCGCCGAGCCGGTGGCAGACATGGCCGGCCTGAGCAAAGCGGTCCGGGTCCTCGTCGGTTGCCCCTTTCTGAACGGTCTGCGAACAAGGTAGGCGGCACATGGGTCGTGAGTCCTTTCGGAGGGCAGGCGCGCCGAAAGGACGCACGAGGCGCGGAGCGCCCTGAGGCACAATCGCTGAGTGCCGATCACCGACTGGCTGCGCTCGCAGCCACCCGAATCCGACCGACCCGGGCCCGATTCGCACGAACGCATCGGCATCCGCATCGAGATCGTGGTCGTTCTGGTCGTCACGTTCGGTCTCAGCGGGCTCAGCGCCGCGATCTCGCTGCTCGAATCCGCACTCGCGGCCGGTGGTCTGGGCGATCAATCGGTAGCGCTCAACCAGACGGCGTCGTCGATCTCGTTCATCGACCTGCTCTACCAACTGCTACGGGTGCTCCGGCTGTGCGGTTGGGCGGCACTCGGGCTGTATCTCCTGTGGCGGAGCGGGGTCGGTCCTCGGCTGGTCGGGCTGGCCAAACCCGTACTGCGCGGCGACGTCGTTCCAGGTCTAGGACTCGCAGCGCTGATCGGCCTGCCCGGCCTCGCGCTCTATCTCGTCGCGCACGCGCTCGGGCTGAACGTCGCCATCGTTGCCAGCGGACTGCAGGACCATTGGTGGCGGCTACCTGTATTGGTGCTCGCCGCGATCGCCAACGCCGTCGCGGAAGAAGTGCTTGTGGTCGGCTATCTGATCACCCGCCTGCGACGCCTCGGCTGGTCGGACAATGCGAGTTTGGCCGCATCGTCGTTGCTGCGCGGGAGCTATCACCTGTACCAAGGCCTCGGCGGCGGTATCGGGAACGTCGTGATGGGCCTGGTCTTCGGCCGCTTCTGGCAACGGACGAATCGGCTGTGGCCACTGCTGATAGCGCACGCAACCATCGACGTCGTGGCCTACATCGGATACACGCTGCTACACGGACATCTCGCTTGGCTTCCTTGATGCGTAAAGTCGTCCCTCGTGAACGGCGATTTCTTCTCCGACGAACCCGGCAGGCAACCGCCGCCGCGTAGATCGCCGCCGCCACGGCAGGGTCCGCCGCCCAGGCAGCAGCCACCTCCGCCCCGACGCCCGGACCCCGAGGAGACGGAGTTCGTGCGCCGCCCGAGTGTGCGTCCACCGACGCCGCAGGCCTGGTCCCAAGCGCCGCAACAGCCCAACTACCGGCCTCCGCAGCCGCCGCCGCGACAGGCCCAGCCCCCGCGACCCCCGGCTGGTCCACCACCCGGCCACCGACCGCCCGAACGCAACGACGGCGTCCGTTACGCCCCGACGCAGCAACCCGAACGCTTCACCGAACGCCCTCCGCGCTATGCCGCGTCGCCGCCACCACCACCGCCGCCTCGCCGCAGCACCGGCCCGACCGGTCCACCACCGCGGCCGCCGAGAGCACGCAAACGACGCAGCCCATGGCGTTGGGTCCGGCGGATCCTCCTGCTGCCGTTCATTCTGCTGCTTGTTCTGATCGGCATCACGGTCTACATCGTCACGCTGCCGCTCGAAAAGGTCGACGCGCTCGTCGACTATCCGGGCCGCGTCGCCGACACTCCCGGCACCAACTGGTTGCTCGTCGGCTCCGACAGCCGGACCGGGCTGACCCCCGAGGAAGAGCAGGCGCTCGCAACCGGCGGCGACACCGGGCCGGAGCGAACCGACACGATCATCCTGATCCACCTCCCCAAGTCGGGTCCGGCGGTCATGGTGAGCATCCCCCGCGACTCCTATCTCGCGATCCCCGGCAACGGGACCGACAAGGTCAACGCATCCTTCGCGATCGGCGGACCCGCTCTGCTCGTGCAGACCATCGAAGGTGCGACGGGCGTGCACATCGACCACTACGCGCAGATCGGCTTCGACGGTTTCGCCGGCTTGGTCGACTCGCTCGGCGGCGTCGATATGTGCCTCGACCAGCCGATCGACGATCCATTGGCCGGCATCAACCTGCCCGGTGGGTGCCAGAAATTGAACGGCGCCGAGGCGCTGGGAGTTGTGCGTAGTCGCGCGACCCCCCTCGCCGATCTCGACCGGATCAACCGGCAGCGCCAATTTATGTCGGCACTGCTGAAGAAGTCGACCAGCCCGACCACCCTGCTCAACCCGTTCAAGCTGCTGCCGTTCGCCAAGGGCACCGTCGAATCGCTCAAGGTCGACCGCGGCGACGGCATGACCGACCTCGCACGGCTCGGCTGGGCGCTGCGCGGGGAAATGATCACGACAACCGTGCCGATCTCAGGCTTCGAAGACGTCGACGGGTCCGGCAACGTGCTGCTCTGGGACGACGCCCGCGCGGCACAGTTCTTCGGCGCGCTTGCCAACGACGAGCCGATTCCGCCCGAGCTGATCACGACGGGACCGTAGCTCCCGGTCCGGACCTCGGGACTAGTAACGTCAGAGCCTATGTCCACGCTTATGTCGAATTCGAATGTCAACAGCGACAGCGCTTTCCACGAACTCCTCCGCGAGCAGATCCGGCACGAGTTCACCGCGTCGCAGCAGTACATCGTCATTGCCGTGTATTTCGACTCGAACAAGCTTCCGCAGCTGGCTCGCCGGTTCTATGCGCAGGCCGCCGAAGAGCGCTCGCACGCGCTGATGATGGTCCAGTACCTGCTCGACCGCGATGTGCCGGTTCGCATCGACGGCCTCGATCCGATCACCTCGGCGGTCACCTCGGTCCGCGGCGCCGTCGAATTCGCACTGAATCAGGAACGGGACGTGACGACGAAGATCACGAACCTCGCGCAAACAGCTCGCTCGTCCGGTGACTATCTCGGCGAACAATTCATTCAGTGGTTTCTCAAAGAGCAGGTCGAAGAAGTCGCAAGTATGACGACGCTCCTCGCGGTCGTCGATCGAGCCGACGGCAATTTGTTCGACGTCGAAGACTTCGTTGCTCGTGATTTTGGGGGCGCTGCGGGGCGGGATCCGAGTGCTCCTCGCGTTGCCGGAGGCGGCGTATAACGCCTACGTAATAGGCGCGCCTTATTTAGGGAACACTGCCCTAAATAAGGATGGACTTGCATGACAAGTGCCCTGACCAGCGGATATGTTGGTTGTCATGACTTCGTTGCAGACCCAGAGAAGCAAGTTCCATTCCCTACTCCACGACCAGATTCGACACGAATACAACGCCGAACATCAGTACATCGCAACGGCTGTCTGGTTCGACAATGCGGATCTGCCGCAGTTGGCCAAGCATTTCTACGCCCAGGCCGTCGAAGAGCGTAACCACGCGATGATGATCATCCAGTATTTCCTCGACCGCGATATGAGTGTCGAGCTCAGCGGTGTCGACGCCGCGAAATCGGAGTTCGCCGACGCGCGCGAGCCGATCGCACTGGCCCTCGCGCAGGAAAAGACGGTCACCGAACAGATCATCCAGCTGGCGAGCACCGCCCGCGACGAGGGCGAGTACCTCGGCGAGCAGTTCATGCAGTGGTTCCTCAAGGAGCAGATCGAAGAGGTCGCCACCGTGACGACGCTGCTCACGATCGCCGACCGAGCAGGTGCGAACCTGTTCGATCTCGAAGAGTTCGTCGCCCGCGAGATGGGCGCACCCGCCGAAACCTCCGGTGCACCCACCGCTGCGGGCGGCGCGATCTAGCTGGAACTCAACCCAGCTCGCGTAGCGGCCGTCGAACACAGTTAGCCGAGTCTCGAAGAATGAGAGACACGGCTAACGCAGCGTGACCTGACGGCCACGCAGACCGTCGCGCGCCCGTCGCTCGTCGGAGGTCAGCGGACCTTCGATGGCGAGGGCGTCGGCGAGGCGCTCACCCAGTTGCGCGGTGGCGCTGTTCCATTCACTCGGATGACGTTCCGGGTCGAGATCGAATACCGGCACGAGCAGGCCGTGCGTGCGGAACGATCCTGCGAATCGTGAGCCTTCGCCGAGGTGGAGATTGCCCGCGGCGTGCACTCGTGCGAGCGCGAGCATCAGCTCGTCCTCGTCCTCGGGCCGAACCCACCGCAGATGCGCTTTGTCCCCAGCGTCGACCCACCACGCGGCAGAAACCCCGTCGAGCCGTGCCGACGGCATGATCGCCGCATTGGCCTGGGTGACCGTCGCAGCGACGTCGGCTGCCGGTTCGACACCTTCCGGGATCCACCAGTTGAAATCGCTGTGGACCGTAATGTCCAGTGCCGCAGTCGCATCGATGACATCGGCGAGACGAGGTGACGTCTCGTCGGGTCCGGCAGCAGCGAGCGATTCGCCTGCTCCAGCCGTCGACGCCCACGCGATCGCAGCACCGAGGTCGGCGGCGGGATCACCCGACTGCACCTGAACCTGCACGCCGACGTACCCGATTCGCGCGCCACTCTCCTCGCGGGCAAGGGCAGCTACCGCACCCGGCAGAACGGTCACAACAACGACGGACTCCCCGCTGGTCACCGGTAGCGGCGCAGTCGCCGACGGGACGAACTCGCGAAGCGCAACGAGGTCGCATTCGGCCTCCAGACCTTCGAACGGTCTCGTGATCGCGGTCGACGCCTGCTCGAGCGCGGCCTTGCGCTCGGCGATCTTCTCCGCGCGATTACTACCCGGCTTCGGACTGTTCCTCTTGCTCTTCTTTGCCACGACGCCAAAACCTACACCGCTCACCCGGGACGCGGACCGAGTGTGCGTGTACGGACAGCAGAATTGCATGCCATCTGCTAAGTAATGAGGACCTGTTTCTTCAGCGCGAGGGGTGGCAGATTGTTCGGGATAGTGCGGCCGTGTCGACACCGGCTCAGCGACGACATGCAAACCCAATGGCTGGCCCACCTCTGCGGACTCTGCCTCGCCCTCCGCAAAAACCACGGCCAATTCGCCCGCATCGCAACCAACTACGACGGACTCGTCATCTCCGTCCTCACCGAAGCCCAAACCGACCACACGGCGACAGACCGCCGCACCGCCGGACCCTGCCCACTCCGCGGCATGCGCACCGCCACCGTCGCCACCGGACAAGGCGCCCACCTCGCCGGCGGCGTCTCCCTCATCCTCGCCTCCGCCAAAGTCCGCGACCACATCGCCGACAAAGACGGCGTCATGGCCCGCAAACCGATCGCCGCAGCCGCCAAACGCATCGCCACCAACTGGGACCGCGCCGGCACCGGAACCACCACCACCCTCGGCTTCGACCCCACCATCCTGCTCGACGCCGTCGACCGCCAAACCACCCTCGAAACCGCCGCCGGACCCAGCACCGCACTGCTCACCCTCACCGAACCCACCGAAACAGCCACCGCCGCCGCCTTCGCCCACACCGCACACCTCGCCCACAAACCCCACAACGCCGCACCACTGGCAGAAGCAGGCAAACTCTTCGGCCGCCTCGCCCACCTCCTCGACGCCGTCGAAGACCACCAAACAGACACCGCCACCGGTGCTTTCAATCCGCTGACGGTCACTGGCACCACACGCCACGAGGCCAGGCGACTCTGCAACGACGCCGTGCACGGCATCCGTCTCGCTCTGAAAGACGTGGACTTCGGCGGCGACATTTCCCCTCGCTCCGCTCGACCGGGTCCGGCGTTGGCGCACCAACTTCTCGCGCACGAACTGAAAGAGTCCGTCGGTCGGGCATTCGGCGACAGCCACAATCACGCACCCGACCTGCAGTTCAACCCCCAGGTGCCGAATCTGCCGTGGGACCAACCACCTCCACAGCGTCCGAGGCGTGGCCTGATCCAGGGTTGCGCGGTGTGGAGCGGACTGTTCTGCACGTGCCAGATCTGTTGTGCCGATCCGTATCACAGCCCGTGGACGGGCGAACCGAAACAGGGTTGGTGCGTCGGCTGTGACTGCTGCTCCGGGTGCGCCGATTGCTGCGACTGCGACGGTTGCTGCTGCGATTGTGGCGATTGTTGCAGCTGCGACTGCTGACTTCTATTCGGCCGCAACAGCTTCGATGATGTTCAACCGTCCGGCATGCAGTGCGGGTGGAACCGATCCGAGCATGCTCACGGCTAGCGCAGCCAGCGCGAACACCACTTGCGCAGGGCTGAAACGGTATTCGACGTCGATCGTCGCGATCGCTGTGAACGCCGTCGACGCCACGAGGTGGGTGACCGAGCCGAGCAGCAACCCGAGCAGGCCACCGACAATGCCGATCGCGCCCGCCTCAGCAAGGATCGTCAGCGACGTGAACCTCCGACTCGACCCCATCGCTCGCAGCACACCGAGCTCACGACGCCGCTCGAGGACCGAGAGCATCAGCGTGTTCAGCAGAGCGATCGCTCCGACGAGGGCGATGATCCAGGTCAACGCCTGACTCAAAGCTGCTCCCTGCGTCAGGGATTGCGTTCCCGCGTCGAGAAACTCGGTGCCGCTGTAGGCGTACACGTCGTCGGGAATGGCTGCTTGTACCGCGGCGCGCACTGCTGCCGCATCGGAGCCGGGCACGAAGTCCACCTCGAGCCACGTCGACCCCGGGCGATCGAACCACTCGCGCAACAGCGGCAGGCCGATGCCGATCGCGCCGCCGAGCAGGGACAGATAGTCGACGAGTTCGAGCACTTCGATCTGCTTCACACCCTGAGACGTCTGCAGTTCGAGCAGGTCGCCGACGTGGAGATTCATCGACCGCCCGATATCGCGCGAGACAACGACACCCCTGCCTGCAACGACCGCCTCTTTTGTCGCCGGTGACGCCGACTGGTCGAGCAGGTCGTTCGCACCGGGAGCCAGGCCTTGCACGATGATCCGATCGTCGCCGACCGCAGCGTAAGTCGCCTGTGCAGGAACAACTCTCGCTACGCCCGGTACTGCGGCAACCGTGGCTTCGAGGTCCATCGGAAGGATCACGCCCGTCGGCGTCGATTCCGGTGGTGTGGAACTGACGAACAGATCGGTGTCGGCGACCGTCGCGAACCATTGTGTGCCGGAGGAGATCAGATCGTCGTTCGATCCTGTCACCGAGACAACCATCGCGACAACGGTCGCGCCCGTCATCACCGTCGCCCACACCCGGCGTGGCGCCCGCTCGATCGATTCGGCGCTGAGTCGTCCCGGCGCACCGAAGAGCGCTGCCGCCTTCGACGTCGCAGCAACGATGGGACGGGTTGCGACGAAACAGAATCCGAACGTGCCGATGAAGAACAGCACAACTGCTGCCAACGCGATTCGGCTGTCGACACGCAGCGCGACGACAAGTGCGACGCCGACCAGCACAGCCGAGATCGCCGCGACCGCAACTTGAACCGACATCCGCGTTCGTTCCATCGTCGATGCCGGCACCGGCGCGAGCGCCTCGATCGGCTCGACCCGATACACCTGCCGCGCCGCAGCGATGGACGCGACGACGCTGGCCAGGACACACGCCCCGACAGCGACGCCGATCCCGTAGGTCGGCGGTATGTAGTCGACCCGAGCATCGAAGGACTGCAGCACAACCGGCGGCAGCGAACCGATCGCCAACTTGCCCATCAGCAACCCCAGCGGGACCCCGATCAGCGCGCCGAGCAGCCCGACCAACGTCGCCTCGACGAGCAGGTCGGCGACGATGCCGGACCGCTTACCGCCGAGTGCGCGCTGCGTCGAGATGATCGGTCGGCGGCGAACCACCGTCATGTTCATGGCGTTGAAGACAAGGAACGCGGCAACGATCAGCGCGATCGATGCGGTCAGGATCAGCGAGTACTTCATCAGCACAATCGAGTTCGCGGCCTGGACCGATCGAAAGTCCGGGTCGGCGACGAGGGCGCGGCCGGCAACCGCGCTGGTGACGGCGTCGCGGACCGCATCCAGATCTGCGCCGGGAGTTGCGATCACAACGATCGAGTCGATTTTCTGCGGCCGGTCCGCAATGCGTTGGGCTAGTCCCAAGGGCGCGACGACGAAGTGGCCACCGTTGATGCGGTCGGCGGCGGCACCCGACGCGACCCCCGACACCCGGACACTTTGAGAGCCGAGGGGCACCGTTGCGCCGCGCTCGGCACCGAAGGCCGGACCGACGACGACGCCGGTCGGATCGAAACCGACGTTGCCCGTGACAGCCGACCGCAGGTCGCTGTCCAACTTCGTCGCGGACACATCGGCACCGATCAGAGTGAACCGATCGTCGCCTCTGCCGAACTGCATGCGCAGCAACGGAACAGCCGCTTCCACGCCCGGCGCGGCGGCAACCTGCCCGAGCACACTCTGATCGAAGCCACCTTCGGTCACGCCCGCGACCTCGAGGTCCGCGTTGCCTGCGACGGCGGTGCTCAGCCGTTCGACCGACCCGACGATCGAACCGCTCACCCCGAGTACACCGACGAGCAATGCAGACGACACCGCAATGACCGCGATGGACGCTATCGACCGACCCCAGTGCACGGCGAACTCACGAAAGTTGAACAGACGTAGCCGATCCAGTGCAGCTAGCACGGGCAGATCGTCTCGTCGGCCGTGATCGGCAACGGTGGCATGGATGGTACGGGTGGCATGTACGAACCCCAGTCAGTAGTAACTCTCGCAAGGTAGCCGAATTCGCGAGTGGGGCGGTGTTATTCTCGCGCGGTGACGCTGGCGCCGGGATCGGTTTTTGCCGGATACCGGATCATCCGGCTGCTCGGTGTGGGCGGTATGGGTTCGGTGTACCTGGCCGCGCATCCCCGCCTGCCCCGAAACGACGCAGTCAAACTGCTCAGCGGCGGCAATGCTCGCAACCCCGAATTTCGTGCGAGGTTCGAGCGTGAGGCGGATATCGCTGCCGCCATGCGGCATCCGAACATCGTCTCGGTGTACGACCGTGGCGCCGAAGGCGATCAGCTGTGGATCTCGATGCAGTACATCGAAGGTCGCGACGCCGCGGAACTGATCGAGGCCGGACCCAACGTACTTACCGTGCAGCGCACGGTCGACATCATCGACGACGCCGCGAAAGCGCTCGACTACGCGCACAGTCACGGATTGCTGCACCGTGACGTGAAGCCCGCCAACATCCTCGTCACACCACCGATCGATCGGTACAGCCGAGAGTCCGCGCTGCTCACCGACTTCGGGATCGCGCGGGCCATCGCGTCCGCGAACGAGGGTCTGACCATGCCGGGGGACGTCCTCGCGACGATCGCCTACGCCGCGCCCGAGCAACTCGAAGGCAGCCATGTCGATCATCGCGTCGACATCTATGCGCTCGGCTGCACGCTGTACCAAATGCTGACGGGAAGCTATCCGTACCCGCGTAACTCGATGGCGGCAACGATGCACGCCCATCTGACCGCTCCGCCACCGCAGCCGTCGCAGGTCCGCCCCGGGTTGCCACCGGCCATCGACCGAGTGATTGCGAAGGCACTCGCGAAGGCACCGGAGAATCGCTACAACAGCTGCCACGAACTCGCTGAGGACGCCGCCCGGGCGTTGGCTGTCAACCCTGCACCGGCGGGGAAATCCGGTCTCAATCGAGGACTCTTGATCGGGCTGGGAGCTGCTGCCGCTGCTGCCGTCGTCGCGGTCGGTGTGGTCGTCGCCGTGCAGGTCGGGTCGAACGACAGCGGATCCGGGGGCACGACAACAACCAGCCAAGCCGCCGCTGGACCGACTGCCGAAGCGTCGGACGGCAGTTTCGTCGTGAGCCTGCCCGACGGCTGGAGTGCCGAGGATCCCGAGGATTTGCTCAAACTCCTCACCTCCGACGGGCAGGCGAACATTCTCGTCAGCAAGAATCCGTCGTCGAGTCGCGGCAAAACTGTCGACGAGTCCGCTGACATCAATGCCACGAGCATCCAGGACGACGTCAAAGGCGTCCTTGATTCCGGAGGTGTCGAGGCGACCACCGTCGGCGGGGAGCCGGCACGGCGCTTCACCTACAGCCTCTTCGCGAAAGACGGGCAGGTCCCGAAAGATGTTCGGGGACGCCAACTTTACGTGCGGCACAAGAGCACCGAGTACATCGTCACCTACACCGGACTTCCCGAGGCGTTCAATCTCGGCGTCGCCGAATACGAAGCCATCATGGATTCGTGGGAGTGGACGGACTGACGGTCGTTTGCCGCGCCCAATCACGTCGTTTGAATTATTCTCCTAGCCAGCCCATCAGGTCGGCGCCTACTCGTTAGGGGAGCAATGTTCGGGATTGTGCGGCCGTGTCGACACCGGCTCAGCGACGACATGCAAACCCAATGGCTGGCCCACCTCTGCGGACTCTGCCTCGCCCTCCGCAAAGACCACGGCCAATTCGCCCGCATCGCAACCAACTACGACGGACTCGTCATCTCCGTCCTCACCGAAGCCCAAACAGACCACACCACAGCCAACCGCCGTACCGCGGGACCCTGCCCACTACGCGGCATGCGCACCGCCACCATCGCCACCGGACAAGGCGCCCACCTCGCCGCCGGCGTCTCCCTCATCCTCGCCTCCGCCAAAGTCCGCGACCACATCGCCGACAAAGACGGCGTCATGGCCCGAAAACCGATCGCCGCAGCCGCCCGGCGCATCGCCACCACCTGGGACCGCGCCGGCACCGGAACCACCACCACCCTCGGCTTCGAGCCCACCATCCTGCTCGACGCCGTCGACCGCCAAACCACCCTCGAACACACAGCAGGACCCAGCACCGCACTGCTCACCCTCACCGAACCCACCGAAACGGCCACCGCCGCCGCCTTCGCCCACACCGCACACCTCGCCCACAAACCCCACAACGCCGCACCACTGGCAGAAGCAGGCAAACTCTTCGGCCGCCTCGCCCACCTCCTCGACGCCGTCGAAGACCACCAAACAGACACCGCCACAGGTGCCTTCAACCCACTCGCCGTCACCGATACCGACCGCACGCAAGCACGAAACCTCTGCGACGACGCCGTCACCGGTATCCGACTTGCCTTGAAAGATGTTGACTACAGCCATGATTCGAGGTTGGCGCATCAGCTCCTCGCCCACGAATTAGCCGAGTCGGTCAACCGTATCTTCGGCAGCTACGACCCCTACGGTCCGTCCTACCAACCGCCCTATCAGCCGCCGCCACCGCCGCGTCGTGGCGCGCTGTCGGGATGCGCCGTCTGGACCGGGTTGTGCTGCACAGGCCAACTCTGCTGCAAGGATCCGTACGAGGATCCATGGGACCGCCGACCCAAACGCGGCTGGTGCCGGGGCAATAACAACAACAAGCGATCCGACTGCAGCGACTGCTGCGATTGTTGCGACTGCTGCTGACTCGAGGGCGGGTCAGGCCAGTTCGGCGAGCATCGCCTTGGTTCGTCCTGGATGGTTTGTCGCTATCCAGCTGACGCCGAGTTCGCGGCACAGTTTCACGTCGTCGGCGTCGTCGACGGTCCAGCAGTAGGTCGCGCGGCCGGCTGCCGCGGCGCGATCGACGAGGTCGGGGTGGTCACGCAGCGTCTTCACCGACGGACCGACGGCGGTGGCACCGACGGTCGTCGCTGCGCCACCACCCAGGTAGACGGAAGAATCGCCGAGTAGAACGGTCGGCAACAGCGGCGCTGATCGCCGAATACGCCAGACCGCTGTGGCGGCGAAAGACATGACAACCGCTCGCGAATGGGCAGCCGACGGCGGCGACGCGATACCGAACCGCTGCAACTCGGCGAGCACCTTGTTCTCGACCAGACCGCCGTATCGCACGGGGTGCTTGGTCTCGACGAAAAGCTTGATCGGTCTGCTGCGCCAATCCAGGACGAGCGTGATCAATTCGGAGAGCGTCAGCACGGAGGCCGCGTCGTCGTCACCGCCGAAATCGAGTTCCTGCAGTTCCTCCAGCGTCATCTCACTGACCAGCCCGGTGCCGGACGACGTCCTGTCGACCGTGCGGTCGTGCACACACACGAGATGGCCGTCCCGAGTCAGCCGAACGTCGCACTCGAGTCCGTCTGCGCCTTCCTGCAGGGCAAGTTCGTATGCGGCGAGTGTGTGCTCCTGCTTGGCGGCCGACGCTCCGCGGTGCGCGACGACAAACGGCGCACGATTGTCCGGGCTCATTTCGCCATGACCTCCTGCTGCGCACCGTCTGACCCCGCACCGGCAGTTGGTTCGGGGCGTTCCGCTGGACGAACGGGGGCGATCACGTGGGTGGCTGGCCCGGTTGCAACGAGCCAGCGTTTGACTGCGCGACGCCGTCCGAGGACATCCTGATCGTCCAACTCGCGGATGACCAGGATCGTCACGATCGCGACGCCGGCAGCGACCAGATCGGCGAAAGCGTTGAGCAGCACGCCATCTGCCTCCGCCTGCAGCGTCGTGCGGAACCGCCACACGAGCGCAACGAGTGCGACGACCGCACCGAACACCCATGCGCACCACCAGACGACAACGAGCCGTCGTGTGCGTGGCAGTGCGTCGCGGGTGATTTCGGTGAGGAAGACGCCGGGGAAGATCAGATTCGCGCCGGGGATGATGCAGCCCATCACGATCTGTTCTACGGGTCTTGGATCACGCCGACCGTCGCGCTCGAAGGCCCGCCGCCGGGCGCCGATCAGCCACCCTGCCGCGGCGAACACCGCGAGTGTCGTGACCAGCAGCGCGAGTATCGACGTCGCGAGCACAGCCGTGTCGGACGCCGCGAGCAGCAGCGGGTCGATCAGACGCGTGCGGTTACGCAACAGGATCGCGTAGCGGCCGACTTCGGCTACGGCAGCGAGGAAGAACAAGATCGCGGTGAGCGTGAAGATGTTGACCACTTGCCGACCGAGCCCGGCGAGATCGGCGTCGTCCGTCTTCGGCGGTGGTGGCGGCGGGTCCACCAGGCCCCACTGCGGGGTCGAGCCGTAGCGTCCGCGGTTCCGCGGGACCGCAGTCGCGGCAGGAGCCGACGGGCGACCAGCATCGGGGCGGCGCGCCACCCAGCGATAGGCGCGGCGCTGCTGAGCGGGCGCACTTGCCGCAGCCATCGGCGCCGACAGGACACCCCGACACCTCGGACACCACTGCGCAGGCGATTGCTGCACCTGCCACCGCGTACCGCAGCGGGCGCAGACCTGGATGACTTTGCCTGGAATCGGAGCACTCATCGGCGACGGACATCCGTTCGACAGGTTCGGATCATCAGTAGATCTTCGCCTCGGCGCTGCCGTCGCTCACCAGCGGCAAACCCGCCTTCTGCCACGCGACCATGCCGCCTCGCACGTTGACCGATTCGTATCCCACCTGTTGAAGATATTCGACAACCCGTGCGGAGCGCCCGCCTTGTCGGCAAATGACATAAAGCTGCGCGTCAGGATCTATTTCGCCGAACCGCGCAGGCACGTCGCCCATCGGAATGTGCACGGCTGACGGGGCATGGCCGAGCTCCCATTCGTCGGCCTCGCGGACGTCGAGCAGGACAACGGAGTCCGAGAAATCCGCGGGCAGGTCGGCAACGGAAACAGAGTCGACGTGAGGGAATGTCACACCATCGATACTGTCACGCCTCGCCCGACCCGGGTATGCAAAGGGACGGTAGCAATGCCCCCACCGGGCAAACCGTCCCTAATCTCTGATACGGATAACTTTCAGCGAACTCGGACGTTCGGTCTGTTTTCGGCGTTGTTCCCCACATTCTGCTCCGTTCTGTGATGTGGGTCACCGCATGAAGGTGGGTTATCCACAGTTTCCACAGGCTGATCCACAGAAGTGAACAACTGCGCGGACCCACATCCACAGTTCGTGCTTGCTCGCAGCAAACACTCAGTCGACCGACCTCGAATCCCGAATGCGACCGCAGGCCGAAACGACGATGCGCCGAGGCGGGTCCTCCCCCTCCAAGGACCCGACTCGGCGCAGCGACTGGACGTAGAGCGTGCATTTTTCGGCTTCTCCCTACATCAGCTTTGACGCCGGCAGGCGGCGATCGGTTCCTTCGAGAACACAATCCGATAGCCTGAACGAGTGGATCTGAGCGATGTGCAACGCAAGGGCCTCAACACCGCCCTGTCCGAAGCAACCTGCCTCGAAATCGATGTCGACCGGACGAACCTCGTGTTCCGGGTGACTCTCGACGTACTTACGCTGCCCGAATCGGGTCCGGCACCACAGGACCGAACAGTGGTCGTCACCTGTTCGGGGATCAGCCGGATCGCGGCGTCGCTGCGAACTCAGGCGCTGAATCAGTCCGAACCCCTCGTCCTGCCGCTCACGCTCGACGAACTTCCCGAGGCGTTGCACAGCTTCGGCGGCTGCCATCTACATGGCTGGGAATTCATCGATCTGCCCGAGAGCAGTTGGACCCAGTGGGGCGATCTGCTCAGCTTCGACACCGCTCTCGCCGAAGACGCAGCACCGCACGTGCTCGAGCTGTCGCAGGAAGAGGGGATGGCGCCGCGCGAACTCGACCTGCGGGTGTGGTTCACGTCGTTGCAGATCACCGACCGAGACGGCAACCCTGTGGATACGCAGGAGTTCATCGACGGCGGTCGGCGCTGGTGGGCAGCGCACGACGCGAACGACCCACGGACCAGATCCGACTCCGCGGATGTTGCGCCGCCGCTCTAAGTGTTGGAACCGGCCGGGCAACTGACGCCCGTGGCGTGCACAGGGCAGTACCCGCCGGGATTCTTCGCGAGGTATTGCTGGTGGTACCGCTCGGCGTAGTAGAACTCCGACGCCGGTGCGATTTCTGTGGTGATCTCGCCGTAGCCAGCCGCGCCGAGCCGCTCCCCATACGTCTTCGCGGTGGCGCTGGCTACGTCGATCTGGTCGGGGGTCGTCGTGAAGATCGCCGAACGATATTGCGTGCCATGGTCGTTGCCCTGCCGCATGCCCTGGGTGGGGTCGTGATTCTCCCAGAAGTGCCGTAGGACGGACGTATAGCCGATGATCTTCGGATCGAAGACGACGAGGACCGCTTCGGTGTGGCCGGTCCGTCCGGAGCAGACCTCTTCGTAGGACGGATTCGGCGTGAAACCACCCGTGTAGCCGACCGCTGTCGCGCTGACACCGTCGAGTTGCCAGAAGACCTTCTCGGCTCCCCAGAAACACCCCATGGCAACGACCGCGGTCTGCAAGCCCTCGTCGAACGGCGGGCGCACCGATCGACCGTTGACGAAATGGGTGTCAGGTGGCCGGATCGGTTCGGTGCGCCCCGGCAGCGCTTCCCCCGCCGTCACCAGCGTCGACTTCGCGCCCACTCGGCCCAGCAATTCTTGAAACCACGACATGATCCGATGCTACGCCCGGCTTTTCGGGGCGACGCTCGCGCAATTTTGCCGTCAACCAGCGGTTGGTCGGGACCTCGACCCAGCGGTAGAGCGCTTCGGAAACGGCCGCAGTGATGATGAGGAACACGACGACCGCAGCGGTCGGGCCGAATTGAACGGCGACGTGATCGAACACGCGATACAGGATGAGCGTGTGCACGAGATAGATCGGATAGCTGCGTGTACCCAGCCAGTGCACGATCGGCGAACGCGAGAAACGGGTGTCCCGCCGAGCCACGAGCAGCACACAGCCCGTGATGACGAGCATCGTCCACAGGTAGTGGTCGCCTCCCCAGTACGAATGGGTGTCGGTTGCGAACCGCACGACGGCGACCTGTGCGAGCCCCGCGGCCGCGACGGCTAGCCAGCCCGCCTGGCGGGTCCATGCCAGATAGATGATCTGGCCGACGAAGACGGCAGGCATCGTCGCCGCGACCTTCGACAGCATCGGCACCGTCCACGCTTCCGGGACGATCTTGTTGTAGGCCAGCAACGCGATACACAGCGCAGCACCGAGCATGGACGCAGCAATCGGCACAGCCCGCAACAAGCGGCGCGCAGCGACGCAGTAGACGTAGAAGACGATCTGGACGACCAGGGTCCACGTGACCCCGAGCACGACGACCTCGGGCTTGAGGAAGAACCCACCGAGGACGAAACTCAGCGCGGCTTCGACGTTGGAGATGCCGTCCTGCCTGCTGAACATCGTGTTGATGTCGAGACGCACGAGGACGATCGCGGCCGCGACCGCAATCCACAACAGCGGCAGCAGTCGACCGATCCGCAGCGCCAGAAACCGTCCGGGACTGTGCCGCATCGCCGAGCCCGTGATGAGCAGGCCGGTGAGCATCATGAAGAAGGCGACACCGACGAACGACAGGTGCTGATTGAGGCCGAAGCCGCCGATGAAGATCCCGTAGACACCGTCGATCAACCACCAGCCGGTGCCGAGATCGTCGATGACGTAGTAGGAGACGTGTGAATAGATGACCGCAGCGACGGCGATCGCACGAAGCGCGTCGACGCCCGGTAATTGGACTCGAGGGACCGAAACTGCACCGGCTTGCGCCGTTGAGTCCCGCCCGTCGGTGTTCACGACGCCTTATGTTAAGGCCCTGTTCACCCCGGGGTCGAATCGAAACGATCCACCGCAGGTGAGACCGGGTGCGAGTTCGCACCTCGATGATCACGACTATTGCCGGGGGTGTACGAATGATAAAAGGTGGCAATACCTGAGAAACGACGAACAGAACATGGGCTGCGCGCCCAGGAGGAAGGGACACTCGTGTCTGAATACACACTGCCGGACCTCGATTACGATTACGCGGCGCTGGAGCCGCATATCTCGGGCCAGATCAACGAGCTGCATCACTCGAAGCACCACGCGGCCTACGTTGCCGGCGTGAACACCGCGCTCGAAAAGCTGGCCGATGCGCGTGACAAGGAAGATCACGGCGCCATCTTCCTGAACGAGAAGAACCTCGCGTTCCACCTCGGTGGCCACGTGAACCACTCCATCTGGTGGAAGAACCTCTCCCCCAACGGCGGCGACAAGCCCGAAGGCGAGCTGGCAGCGGCGATCGACGACCAGTTCGGTTCGTTCGACAAGTTCCGCGCACAGTTCACCGCTGCGGCAAACGGTCTGCAGGGCTCGGGCTGGGCAGTACTCGGCTACGACTCGCTCGGCAAGAAGCTGCTGACCTTCCAGCTCTACGACCAGCAGGCCAACGTCCCGCTCGGCATCATCCCGCTGCTGCAGGTCGACATGTGGGAGCACGCTTTCTACCTGCAGTACAAGAACGTCAAGGCCGATTACGTCAAGGCTTTCTGGAACGTCGTGAACTGGGCCGATGTGCAGGCTCGCTTCGCCGCGGCAACGAGCCAGACCGGTGGCTTGATTTTCCCGTAGGGCGCTTCGCGCCTCGTGAGTCCTTTCGGAGGGTCCGCCCTCCGAAAGGACTCACGAGCGGCGTAGCCGCCTATTGGCACTCTGCCTATCTTGTGTGCCAGCGGGTTTATGCCGCATCCTCCGTAGTAGCTGGGCAAGGTGGCCCCGGAATGTTCGACCCAGGGTCGGGATCCACCTCGGAGGTAGATATGAACGGGTACGACTACATCGGGATAGCGCCCTTCCACGCCGACGGCACGCTGCGCGGCTTCGTGATCTCGGGCCGCTGGCCCAATACGACCAAGGAATGGGCCCAGATTCTGGTCCTCGCGGTTCGGGTTGCGACCCTTCCCGGCCTACTTTCCACGTCGACCGTCTTCGGTGCACGTGAAGAATTGCCCGACGATCCCGAGCCGGGAACGGTCGGCCTCGTACTTGCCGAAGGTCCGGTGATCGGCGAATTCGCCGTTGCCCCCGGCCGCTTCGCGCAGCACCAACCGCCCGCATTGTTGATGCTGCATCCCCCGTCCGAAACACGGCCCACGCTGCCCGAATGCGTCGGAGCCGCCTCGGGTTGCCTGCTCCTGCCAGGCTTGCCGCACCTCGGGCTCGAGCATCGCGCAGCCTGGGTCGAGACCGAGCGCGACGGCACGGTGACCTCGATGATCAGCCGAGTCGGCCTCGATCCGATCAGTGATCCCGATACCGCGGTTTTGGCCATGCTTCTCGCCGCATAAGGGCACCCGAAATATCGTGGTCGGATCCCCAAACTTATTGTGCGCATTGGGTTTTCGAGATGAACGAGTTGCCGGATAACGCGCGTACGGGTATCGTTGGCCGCAGCGAAGGGGAGTAGCCCCCAATTGCGAAGTCGACATACTGGCGAACTCGAGACGAGACGCCCGGCTCCGTGAACCGGTTCACCCGGTGGGCGAGACCTTCGGTCAGCAACCGCGACCGGAGGTATGTCCATGTTTTCCGCGATAGTCCTGAGCTTCGGCGTGATCTTCGTTGCCGAGTTGGGCGACAAATCCCAGCTGATGGCGATGACGTTCGCGCTGCGGCACAAGTGGTGGGTCGTCCTTGCCGGCATCACTGCCGCGACCACCGCGGTCCACCTCATTTCGGTCGGCGTCGGCCACTACCTCGGTGCAGCGCTGCCCGGCCACCTGATGGCCGCCATTGCAGGCGTCGCCTTCATCGGTTTCGGAGCGTGGACGCTGCGCGGTGACTCACTCACCGACGACGAAGCCGACCGCGCAAAGACGACAACCGCACCCGCATTCTTCGCCGTCATGTCGGCATTCCTGCTCGCCGAACTCGGCGACAAGACCATGCTCGCGACCGTGACACTCGCCGCGGACAACGACTGGGTCGGCGTGTGGATCGGGTCGACGATCGGCATGGTCGCCGCCGACGCCCTCGCCATCGTGGTCGGAGCCGTCGCAGGCAAACATCTGCCGGACAACTTCATTCGGATCGCCGCAGCCGGATTGTTCGTCCTCTTCGGCGTCTGGATGCTGCTGGACGTGCTCGGTGCGAACACCGTGCTCACCGCGGCAGGCGCGCTGGTGGGAATGGCAGCCGTGGTCGTGTTCGCAAACCGTTCCCGCTGGTCGGGCAGTTCTAGCGGCGACTCGACACTCGCCGAGTCACCTGCTTCCACGCCGGAACGTACTCCGCAGCGTGGCGCGCAGCCTCGATGATCGAGCTCATCGACTCCGGCACCAACTTCGTGATCGGCGTCGCAACTCCAACCCGCGGCGGACCGTCCCCGTCCCACCACACGGGCTCGAGGAGATGCTTGATCATCGGCAGCGATTCCTCCACCGCTGCCCGACCCCACTGGACCGCACGATCGATGGACGGCCCAGCCGGCGCGAGGTTCGTCGCGGCCAGTGTGGGACTGAACCTGACGATCCGGTCTGCGAACGGCGCATTACCGACCATCTGTACCTGAACTGCCTGCGTGATCGGCTGCAGCCAGAGATGCTTCGGATTCCACTGCGGATGGAAGCAGTCCCACGCGTAGTAGCAGGCGTTTCTGGTGCCGAGCTTGCCGTCCTTCACCCGCAGCCACGCCAACTCCGCAGGCACATTGCTGACCGCTCCCCCGTCGACCAGCGCAGCGACCCCCTTCTGGTCCATCAGTTCGTCGAGCAGCGGATGCATCCGCGGATCTGCGCTCTCGTGGTGCAGCACACCCGGTATCGCCGAGGAGAAGCTCGCCGCGTCGACGACATTGGCGTCGACGGTCAGTTCGTCGGCGCCGAACACGATCGGCTTCACCACGCGAGTGTCGATGAACGCACTGACCTGCCAGAGCCGTGAGATCAGCGCGGTACCCGTGCCGAGTGTGATGTTGGGCAGCACCCGCATACCGATGGCCGTGAGCTCCGAGCGCCGGAACCGCGACGGCAGCTGGTCGAAGGATTGTTTGCGAACGCCCGCAACAACCGTCTCGTACGGAATCGCCAGGTCCGACAGCCGCAGCTGTTCGCCGTCCTCGCGACGGAACATGTCCGCGGCGAAGGCGTCGAAGCGCAGCGAGAAGACACCGGTGAGGCCGTGCCGTCGTTGCAACATCTCGCGGCCGAGAATGCCGCGCAACGTCACTGTCTTGACCCATTCGATGTAGTCGTCGATCGGGATCGGGTTGGTGCGAGCAACGACACTGCCGACCACAGACCCGATCGAGGAGGTCAGGAAGTAGCTCGGGACGACGTTCTCCTCGACGAGCCGTTGCAATCCACCGACGTAGACGTAGCCGGCACCCCCGCCACCGCCGAGGACGCACACAAGCGCTTTGTAGCCGACCTCGGCGTCGAGTTCGTCGAGCGAGAAGTCGTTTGCGTGCCGTTCGGCGAGCAGCCTGCGCTGTTCCTCCAACGGCTCGACGAAATCGACGAGTGCTGCTTTGGCCGCGACGAGGCGTGCTTCGAGATTCTGTTCGGTCCGCAGTGGGTCGTGCAGTGCGTCGACGACTCGGGTCCGGAAGTCGGCCAACTCGTCGGCGACGGACACGTCGCCGCGACCCCGTGTGCCACCGGGACCGGCGGCGCCAGGCTCGAACACCGTCAGCCGTGCAAAGCTGATCAGATACCGCAATCGCCGAAATTCGGTGCGTGTCAACACATCCGGATGGACCAGATCGGCTCGCGTGAGCGCAGCCTCCATGTGCTGCAACGCCAGCACCGGATCCCGCTTCGGTAAACCCACGTCCTCGGGTGCCTCCGCGATGTCGGGTAGGGGTCCCGAACCTGTCACTGCATCGTCGTCGACTCCGGCCGCTCTGCCGTCCTGCGCCATACGTTCAGTCTCGACCACACAGCCCGGCGGCAAGGCCGAAAGCGAATTACTGCATCCGGCTCGGAGCGGCGCTCTGCGACACTCGGCATGTGAGCGCAGGCTTTTCCCACCAACGCATCGTCGCGGCCTTGGTCGAGGTCGGGCGATCGGTAGCGGCTGCGCCGGGTCCGCATGTCGTCCTTGCGGACCGCCGAGACGTCACGGTCGTCGGGGTCGGCGGCTGTGCGGTGAAGCTGCACTCGGCCGCTACCTCCCTTTCCGACCTCACCGTACAGCTTGCGATTGCCGCCGATCCCGCACTCGCCGATGTCTTGCTGCCCCCGATCCCGTTGGGTCCCAACGGTTTCACAGTGACGATCGCCGACCGTCCGGTCACCGTCTGGCCACTCGGCACACCCGTCGATCCCGACGACCCCGACAGCGCACCCTGGCAACAGGGCGCCGAACTCCTTGCCCGCCTTCATCGCGCGCCGCTGCCGGGCGGTCGTGTACCCCCGATGGGCGGACCCGCCCGCGTCGCCGCCGCCGTCGGTCGGCTGCGCGGTTCTCGAGCAGTGTCGATGTCGCAGGCACGAACAGTTCTCGACGCCCACGACACCCTCCCCGCCTGGACCGCACACGGCGGACCCGCGCCAGCCGAGCTGCACCACTGTCTCGTGCACGGGGATTGGCACCTCGGCCAACTCGTCCGCGTCGGCGACACGTGGCGGCTGATCGACGTCGACGACCTCGGAATCGGTCCCGCCGCATGGGATCTCGCGCATCCAGCAGCGTGGACAGCGGTCGGGATGCTGGCGCCCGAGGACTGGCAGGAGTTTCTCGACGCCTATCGGCACGCCGGCGGTCCGGCAATTCCGGCCGGGGTCGACCCATGGTCGGTGCTCGACCTGCCCGCCCGCGCGATCACGGTGCAGGCAGCAGCGCGCGGCGTCCTCGCAGCTGCCGCGCAGGATCGGGCGCTCGACGAGGTCGAGGAACTGCTGATCGAATCGTGTCGCGGAATCGTGCGGATGGGTACGATTCCCGAAGTGCCCTGAGCACCCGCCGGGGCGGATGAATGGTGGAGGCACACCGTGAGCCAGCAGTTCAAGTGTCCGAAGTGTCCCGGCTTCATGCGGACCTACTCGCGAAGCGGACTCCAGATCGAGCAGTGCGACCAGTGCCGCGGAGTCTTTCTCGACTACGGCGAACTCGAAAGCCTCAACCGGGCCGAGCAACAGTGGAATACCCCGGCACCGCCGCCACCGCCACCGCCCGCCTACCCTCAACAGCCCGCATACGGTGCGCCGCAACCGGTTTACGCGGCACCGGCCTGGGGCGCCTCACATGGTGGCCACTACGGCCACCGCAAGCAAAAGAGTTTCGGAAAGATGCTCTTCTCGTCCTGACGGTGCACGCTCACCGCCCACTATCGACGTTTTGGGACGGTTTTTTCCGTTCGAAAACGTCAGGAATGGGCGCTGAGCGTGTCTGTTTACAAACCGAAACCCCGAATGATCCCCGCAAGACCGTCCGCGAAGCCTTGGCCGACCGCGCGGAACTTCCAATCCGCGCCGTGCCGGTACAGCTCGCCGAAGATCATCGCCGTCTCGCTGTAGGCCTGCGCTGACAGGTCGTAGCGCGCGATCTCGCGATTGTCTGCCCGATTGACGACGCGGATGTACGCATTACGCACCTGCCCGAAGTTCTGACCTTTCTCCTGGCCGTCGTGAATCGAAACGGCGAACGCGATCTTGTCCGCGTTGGACGCCAACCTGACCAGATCGACGAGAATCTGCTCGTCGTCGCCCGACCCGGCTCCGGTGCTGTTGTCTCCCGCATGGACGACGGCGCCGTCAGGGCTGTTCAGGTTGTTGAAGAATACGAAGTGCTGGTCCGACAGAGCCCTCCCGTCGGGGCCTGCCACGATCGCCGACGCGTCGATGTCGATGCCGCCGCCGAACGAACTCACATCCCAGCCCAAGCCGATCGACACCGCAGACAAACCATTGGCCTGCTGGCTGAGGTTGACGTTGCCGCCCTTGCTCAGGTTGATCCCGCCACCCTGCCCGGACCGCGCCGGTGCAGCGGGCGGCGCCGGGTTATACGCCGGCGCCGGTGGTGGAGGTGGCGGCGGCGCGTTGTACGCCGGGGCCGGTGGAGGTGTGCCGTACGCAGGTGCAGGTGGCGGCGTGCCGTAGGCAGGCGGTGCACCGTAAGCCGGGGCAGGCGGCGGAGCACCGTACGCGGGCGGTGCGCCGTAGGCAGGTGGTGCCGGAGGTGCGCCGTACGCGGGCGGTGCGCCGTAGGCAGGTGGTGCCGGAGGTGCGCCGTACGCGGGAGGAGCGCCATAGGCAGGCGCAGGCGGCGGACCGCCGAACTGGGGAGGCGGGGTATTCAGGACTGGAGACGCGTGCCGGGACACGCTGCCGCCGAACGAGCCGCCGCCCATGATCCGAGCGAGGTGATCGTTGAGTACCGACGGCCAGTCCTGATGATCGACGGTCGCGAAATCGACTGTGAAACGGTTGGTCTTGTCGCTGCTGCCGAAGAGGCTGCGCCGATCGATTTCGAGGACGACGTCCATGCTGTTGGATCGCGTCACGAACTTCACCTCGAGTTCGTTGACCTGACCGCGAAACTGCGGCGCCGGGTGGAATTCGACTTCCTGATAAAACGGCAGCGGCGAGCCACTCAGTCGGCCACGCTCCAAGTCGGATCCTTTGAGTCGGAAGCCGATCTCCGCGAACGCGGTCACGATCCGTTCCTGCGCGGGCAACGCGAGGATCTGAATCTGATCGACGTCGCCCTTGTCTACGGACCGTGCGATATCGAGTTCGGTTCGCACGCCGACGCGGACCCCGTGGAACGTTGTGCCCGCTACGACGTTGAACGGCGCTTCCCACGGAATGTCGAGTGTGAACGGCACCGGGAATCGTGCGCCTGCCGCCAATCTGAACGGCCCGCTGATGCGGCGTTTGTTGAACTCGACATTGGAGTTGTACTCCGAGTCGTCGGTCTCGACTTCGACCCTTGCCTTCAACGCGAGTTCGATGAAGTTGACGTCGCGATCGGTATGTCCGCCAACGACGTTCACCGTCCCCTGCAAGACGCCACCCGGGTACACCCGCGGATCGTGCAGCACTGTGTCGACGCTGGCGCCGCCACCCATCAGCCCTCTGAATGCCATAGGCCACCCTACCCAGGCCGGCCTACCCGGAAGGGACAATTCGACTAGCCTCTGGCTATGTCGAACGCTGCACTGGTCGTCGGGCCACTCCTTCGTTATGTGGACACCACTCGTGCGACGGTCTGGGTCGAAACCGACCAACCCTGCGAGGTCGAAGTACTCGGTTGCACAGCCCGCACGTGGACCGTGCACGGCCACCACTTCGCACTCGTGATCATCGAGGGGTTGCAACCCGGTTCGCAGACGCCCTACACAGTTCGGCTGAACTCCAATCAGGTCTGGCCTGAACCCGATTCACGCTTTCCGCCGAGCGTCATGCGAACTTTCCGTGACGACGAGACGTTTCGCCTCGCGTTCGGATCGTGCCGGCGCAGCGCACCTTTCGACGACGACGGACTGAAGCGCTTCGGCGCCGACGCCCTCGCGGCGCTTGCCGAGCGCATGGCAACGGCGCCCTACGAGGAGTGGCCGGACGCAATGTTCCTCGGCGGGGATCAGGTCTACGCGGACACGCCGTCGGACGCGCTCGCCGCCAGGCTGGCGGTGGCGCACGAGAATTTGCCGGAGAGTTGGGACGAGGTACGCAAAGAGATCGGCAACTTCGAGGAATACACCTGGCTCTACGCCGACAGTTGGACCCCCGAACCGATCCGGTGGCTCTTCTCGACGGTACAGACCTGCATGCTGCTCGACGATCACGATCTGCGCGACGACTGGAACACCTCGCAGCAGTGGCGAGATTGGATCACCGCCGAGCCGTGGTGGCCGGACCGTGTTCGGGGTGCTTTCGGGTCGTATTGGATCTATCAGCACCTCGGCAATCTGTCGCCCGCCGAACTCGAAAACGACAGCACGTGGGCGATGGTCCGATCCGACATCTCCGACGCCGAGCGATCCGCCAAACTCGATGCATTCGCGTGGCGATCGGATTCCGAACCCGACAGCGCGCGCTGGAGTTTTCATCGCGACTTCGGCAACGAGCACCTGGGGATCCGGATGCTCGCCGTCGATGCGCGCTGTTCGCGCCGACTCGATCCGCAGGATCGTGGCATCGTCGACCACACCGAGCGCGCCTGGCTGGAGGAGAAGGCGAGTACACCTGCGCCAGGCCAGAATTTCGACCATCTACTTGTTGCGACGACGCTGCCGTTCCTCATGGCCCAGGGCATTCATCATCTGGAAGGGTGGAACGAAGCAGTAGCGGGCGGGGCATGGGGTCGCCGATTCAAACGAGTCGGCGAGAAGATCAGACGTGACGTCGACCTGGAGCACTGGGCGGCTTTCCGGTCGTCGTTCGGCATCGTCGTCGACATGCTGGCCAAGATCTCCCGTTCCGAGCACACCCCGGCGACGATCCTCATGTTGGCGGGCGACGTGCACTGCTCCTACACAGCGCGTGCCACGCTGCCGGGCGTCGATCCGCAGGAACCTGCCATCCATCAGCTCACGATGTCGCCGTTCCGCAATCCGCTCGAGAAGTCCATTCGCGTTGCCAACCGCGCAATGAAGACGAGGGCAGTCCGGTGGCTCACCCATCGCATGGCCAAATCCGCAGGTGTAGCCGACGTCGACATCGACTGGGAGATCGACAACGGACCGTGGTTCGAGAACGGCGTGATGACCGTCGTCATCTCCGGCCGGGAGGCCACGCTCGAGGTCGACCACGCCTACGTCGACAACGGTCACCAGTTGCTGCGCCGCACCGCAACCCTGGCGCTGACGGGTCCCCAACAACCTCCCGCACCACGCCGACTCGGCCGTGTGCGCAAACCGCGACGCAGGAAGGGGTCTACTTCCGTGACGTCGGACACGTCGCGCGCCCTGCCTGATTCGCTCTGACCCGGATTTGCCCAGCGTGGGCGTCCGAGATCGGTTTCGAGCGGTTCTCCGGACGGGCAGTGTTGTGACGTCGGTCGGTGATAGACAGAGGACATGAATCCGCCCGCCGACTGGAAACGCAGAGCGTTCCTGCTGCGTGTGCGGTATTCGGTCGGCATTCTGAGCGCCTACGTCATCGGTGCGATCGAGGTCCTCGCGATCATCGCGCTGCTGTCACGGGGCAAGGAGTCCGTCACGCAGGACCTGTTCACGGTTCGCAATATCGCCACCGGAACGTTGGTGCTGACCGGCAGCCTGATCGTCGCCGCGGTATGTACGACGACGTTCGTCGTTCCGGCCCTCGTCTGGTACTCGAAGGGCGAGACGCCGACGGAGGGTCAGGCGTATGCGGCGCTCGAAATACCGCTGCGCCAGACGCTGGTCCACGTCGGCATGTGGTTCGTCGGCGGCGCGGCCATCTTCTTCCTCAACCTGCACTCCGGACTCCGCACGCTTGCGTTGATCGCACTCGGCGTCGTCTTCGGTGGTGCCGCGATCGCCTGCCTCGGCTATCTCGTCACCCAGCAGACACTGCGGCCGATCATCGCTGTCGCCATGTCGGCGACGCCGCCGCAGCGTCCCTCCCCCGGCGTTATGCAACGACTGATCGCGACCTGGGCGCTGTGTACCGCGATACCGACGACTGCGATCTGCGCGATCATCGTCGACAGGTACACGGAGTGGGTCATTGCGCCGGATACGCCGATCGAAGCACCGATCCTCATTCTCGCCGCGACGTCTCTCGGCGCAGGTCTGCGGGGATTGCAGCTCGTCGCCCAGACCGTCTCCGATCCGGTCCGCGAGGTCGGCCGTGCCATGCGCGAGGTCGAGAAGGGCAACACCGACGTCACCGTCAGCGTGTACGACTCCTCCGAGATCGGTCGGCTGCAGATGGGCTTCAACCAGATGGTCGCGAGCGTCGCGGAACGGGAGCGCCTGCAGGACCTGTTCGGCAAACACGTCGGGCAACACGTTGCGAGCCGCGCGATGGAAGAGGAGCCGACGCTCGGTGGTGACGTTCGGGTCGTTGCCGTCCTGTTCATCGACCTTGCGGGATCGACGACGTTGGCTGCGACGCATCCGCCGACCGAGGTCGCGGAGGTGCTCAACGACTTCTTCCACATCGTCGTCACGGCTGTCGACGAGCACGAAGGCCTGATCAACAAGTTCACCGGTGACGCCGCGCTTGCGATCTTCGGCGCACCCCAGGAGATCGACGATCCCGCAGGTGCCGCACTCGCGACGGCACGTGCGCTGCGGACCGCGCTGCGAGCGTTGACGGCCGTCGACTTCGGGATCGGCGTCTCGCACGGCTCGGTGTTCGCAGGCAACATCGGTGCGGAGCACCGCTACGAGTACACGGTGATCGGCGACCCGGTGAACGAGGCAGCGCGCCTCACCGAACTCGCGAAGGACCGCAAGAGCCGGATCCTTGCTTCGCGTCAGGCCGTCTGGGCCGCGGCGCCCGAGGAAGCTGCGCACTGGGCGTCCCGAGGGTCTACGAAATTGCGGGGCCGCACGTCGCGAACCGTTTACGCCGAACCGAGTGCCGAGCCGGATTAGAGTTTGCACATGCTGGATCACCTGGCGATTCAATGTGGCGACGTCGCCGCGAGTGCCGAGTTCTACGACAGCGTGCTAGCCCCGCTCGGCGGTGTGAGACTGATGGATTTCGGCGAGGTGATCGGCTACGGCGTCCCACCGATGCCCGACTTCTGGTTGGGTCCGCAGACCAGCGGCGAGGGCTTCCGCGAATCCCACATCGCCTTTCAGGCCCAGGATCGCGACACGGTTGTTGCATTTTTCGACGCTGCCGTCGAGGCGGGCGCCGAAGTGCTGCACGAGCCTCGGGTCTGGCCGGAATACGACTCGAACTACTACGGTGCCTTCGTCCGCGATCCCGACGGCAACAACGTCGAAGCGGTATGTCACCGCCCCGAATAGCTACCGGTCGGTAACGCCCCGCGCCAAATCGGCATCTGCTCGTGCAGGTTATGGTGCTGTCAATCGTGGTGGCCAAGGACGGTCGCCGGAAGAGAGGTTGAACTAGTGGAAATTTCGGGAAGCGCAGCGCTGGTAACCGGCGGTGCCTCGGGTCTCGGCGCGGCAACTGCCAAGCGCCTTGCCGACGCCGGTGCGACAGTGTTCGGCCTCGACCTTGCGGATTCGATCGAGCGTGCAGGCGACAGCGTTCCTGCGGGTGTCACCCTCATCGCAGCCGACGTGAGCAACGGCGACGAGGTCAAGGCCGCTGTCGACCAGATCGTTGCCTCCGGTGTGCCGCTGCGCATCGTCGTCAACTGCGCAGGTGTCGGTTGGGCCGGTCGCATCCTTTCCAAGCACGGCCCGCACGACCTCGAACTGTTCCGCAAGGTCATCACGATCAACCTGCTCGGAACCTTCAACGTCATGCGTCTCGCGGCCGACGCCATCTCGAAGACCGACGTGGTCGACGAGTCGGGTCAGCGTGGTGTCGTCATCAACACCGCATCGGTTGCAGCATTCGAGGGCCAGGTCGGTCAGATCGCGTACTCCGCATCCAAGGGTGGCGTGCACGGCATGACCATCCCCGCTGCGCGCGATCTCGCGCAGTTCGGCATCCGCGTCAACACGATCGCTCCCGGCATCGTCGACACCCCGATGCTCGCGGGCGTCACTCCCGAATACCGCAAGGGGCTCGAGGCCGGCGTGCCGTTCCCGTCGCGTCTCGCACAGCCGACGGAGTACGCGCAGCTTGCGCAGATGATCGTCGAGCACGACTACCTCAACGGCGAGACGATCCGTATGGACGGCGCTCTTCGGATGGCGCCGAGGTAACGATTCAGCGACAGACAACAGGTGCGGGCGATTCGTCGCCCGCACCTTTTGTGTTTCACGACTCCGGCCAGCGCTGTGACCTGCGGTGGAGCAAACATCATGATGTGTTATTGGCCACCGTCAGACGCCGAGGTGGGATCTAGCACAGATCACCTGTCCAGTTAACAGTTTTCGCCCCAGAACGATCTAACTATTGGTTTCATATTTGAAAGCAATTTCGGTTTGTTTTTGGAAGGAAATTCGATGGGCAAGGCCAAGGTCGCCCGGCAGTGGCGTGACCGCAAGCGCTATCTGTGGGTCATGGGTCCACTGGCGCCTGCGTGCAGTCTGCTGCCGTCGCAGCTTGTCCTGCACACCGGACTCCCGATCTTCTGGTGGATCGGACCCATCGTCTTCTTCGTCGCTATTCCGATCCTCGACTTCTTCGCAGGCGACGACGGCGTCAACCCGCCCGAAGAAGCCTTCGAAGAGCTCTCCGGCGACCGCTTCTACCGCTGGTGCACCTACCTTTTCCTGCCCGTGCAGTTCATCAGCCTGGCAATCGCCGGGTACCTCTGGTCCGACAGCGCTCTCGGCGTCGTCGACAAGATCGGTCTGGCGGTCACCATCGGCCTCGGCAGCGGCATCGGCATCAATGCCGCCCACGAACTCGGTCACCGCGTCGAGAAGCACGAACGTTGGCTTGCCAAGATCGCCCTCGCGCCGAGCGCGTACGGACATTTCTTCGTCGAGCACAACCGCGGCCACCACGTCCGCGTCGCCACCCCCCTCGACCCGGCAAGCTCGCGTTTCGGTGAATCGCTCTGGCACTTCCTACCGCGGACCATCGCCGGTGGCATGCGGTCGGCGGTCCGTCTGGAAGGTCAGCGCTTACGCAGGCAGGGTCGCCGGTGGTTCAGCATTGGAAACAACATCATCCAGGCGTGGGCAATGACCGCAGCGCTGTTCGCTGCGCTCCTCGTCGCCTTCGGTTGGCAGATCGCGCCGTACGTACTGATCAACGCCGTGATCGCGTTCGGCCTCCTCGAGGCCGTCAACTACGTCGAGCACTACGGCCTGTTGCGGGAACGCAAGAGCAACGGACGCTACGAGCACTGCGCACCCAAGCACAGCTGGAACAGCGACCGCATCGTGACCAACGTGCTGCTGTTCCATCTGCAGCGCCACAGCGACCATCACGCCAATCCGACGCGGCGCTACCAAACCCTGCGGACCAGCGACGAAGCACCTCAGTTGCCCGCCGGCTACGCAACCATGGTCGTCCTCGCACTGTTTCCTCCGCTCTGGCGACGGGTCATGGACCCGCTGGTTCTCGCGCACTACGACGGTGACGTCCGGCGGACCAACATCCTGCCGTCGGCGCGCAAACGCATCCTGACCGCACACGGTTACAGCGACGACGATCGTGTCGACGCGGCGGTCGAGCACCCTCGCGCGGCCGTGCCCGTATAACCTCCCTGGTGGAACCTGATTGCCGCCCGTGGGAATCCGGTTGACGGATCGGACGCGGAGGGCACCAGCTTGCTGAACAGACGCCAATTTCTGATGGCCGCAGCCGCGTCGACCGCAGCGGTCGGCGTTGGGGTCCAGTTTGCAGCGCACGCGCAGGCAGAAGGTCCGTGGACCCCACTCTTCCGCTCGTGGGTCCCGGAGATATTCGCACCGCTACCCGATCCACCCGAACACAGCGAGGCCCTGGTCATCGGGTCCGGGTTCGGCGGTGCGATCGGCGCGCTGCGACTCGCGCAGGCTGGCATCCAGACGACAGTGCTCGAACGCGGCTCACGCTGGCCAAATGATCCGTGGCGCGAAATATTCACCGGCGACGACCTGCCGGATGGCCGCGGATTCTGGCATCGCACCAGCTTCACCGGCGTCACCAAGGTCCCAGTATTTTTCGACAGTTTCGGCGGCGTCCTGGACTGCACCTCCTACCCAGGCATCGACGTCTGGCGAGCGGCGGCGGTGGGCGGCGGCTCGGTGATCTTCACCGGCGCGATGGTCGCTCCCCCGAAAGCGTTGTTCGACTCAGTTTTCGGCGGCTCGGTCGATTACAACGAACTGACCAGCCGCTATTACCCGCGGGTCCGCGAGATGCTTCGCCTCTCCCCGATCCCCGCCGACCTGTACGGGTCAGCACCGTTCGCACATTCGCGCGCCTGGGACGAGCAAGCGACGAAGGCCGGCTACGCACCGGTGCCCGTCGATTCGATCTTCGACTGGGACATCGTCCGCGGCGAACTCGCCGGTAAGAGCCGACCTTCGGCTACCGCGGCCCGCAGCAACCTCGGCAATTCCAACGGCGCCAAGTTCGACCTCGACCGCAACTACCTGCAGCAGGCCCGCGACACCGGCAAGGCCGCGGTCTTCCCGGGCCACCGCGTCGACTCGATCGGCAGGGACGGCGATCGATTCACGATCGAGATCACCAAGCTGGCACCGACAGGAGATGTACTCGGTCGGCGAACGTTGACCGCCGACCGCGTCTACCTCGGTGCGGGGTCGATCGGGACCACCGAACTGCTTGTGCGGGCACGCGCGACCGGAACCCTGCCGAACCTCAACGAACATATCGGTGAGGGGTGGGGCACCAACGGTGACGTCGTCCTGGCCCGCGGTGCGAGTTCGATCGCGGGCAACGGCCAGGGCGCGCCCTGCGCGAGCCGCGTCTACGACGATTCCCAACTGCCCACAACGCTCGAAAACTGGTTTATACCAGGCATTCCCATCGATGTCGGCGCACTGGCCTCGCTCGGTATCGTGCTCGACCCGACGCGCGGCAGGTTCGGCTACAACGCGACCGACGGATCGGTCACCGTCGACTGGCCGACCAACGGCAACGACGCAGCACGGGCGTCGGCGGAGGCGGTCAATCATCGGATCGCCGAACGTGGTGGGTCCCTCGTCGAATACGACGCGATCGGCTACGCAGCGAACGCGAACTTCACAGCGCACCCCCTCGGCGGAGCGGTGCTCGGCAAGGCGACCGACAACGTGGGTCGGGTGCACGGTCAGCCGGGTCTTTACGTCCTCGACGGTGCCGCGATCCCAGGCAGTACAGCCACAGCCAATCCGTCGCTCACGATCGCCGCTCTCGCAGAACGCAACATCGAGGCGATCCTGCGAAACCCCTAGGCCGCTCCGCGGCTCGTGAGTCTTTTCGGTGGTCCTGACCTCGCAAAAGACGCACGAGCGGCCTGCCGCCCTATGCTTTTTTCCATGGGCTTTTACGACGACCGCATCCTGCCTCGACTGATCGACGTGACCTGCGGGGCCAGCCTGATCGACCCGCTCCGCAAACGAGTGACCGCCGGACTGCACGGCGACGTCGTCGAGATCGGATTCGGGTCCGGGCTCAACGTTCCGTTCTATCCGGCAGCGGTCGAGAAGATCAGCGCCGTCGAACCCGCGGACATCGGTTGGCGGCTGGCGGGCAAGCGCGTCGCCGAGTCAGCGGTGCCGATCGAACGGTCGGGGCTGGACGGTCAGTCCCTACCGTTCGACGACGACACGTTCGACAGCGCGTTGTCGACGTTCACCCTGTGCACGATCCCCGACGTCATGGCTGCGTTGCAAGAGGTCCGCCGGGTGCTCAAACCCGGCGGGACCCTGCATTTCGTCGAACACGGCATCGCCCCCGACCCGTCCGTCCAGCGCTGGCAACGGCGACTCGAACCGATCCAGAAGCGGGTGGCCGGGGGCTGCCATCTGACCCGCGATACCGCACAACTGGTCACCGACGCCGGCTTCGAACTGATCGAGGTCGACTCGTTCTACCAGCACGGAACGCCGCGGCCATACGGCGCCGCGACGGTGGGGGTAGGCCGCACCGGCTCGTGAGTTAAAGGTGCCCTCCGGACGCGCTGCTGGGGTGAAAATGGGGTGTGGT
>NZ_JBIMSN010000097.1:0-17789 GCF_043944905.1 Antrihabitans spumae | reverse complement strand
CAGATTGGTGCTCCGATCCTTGAGATACTTCAGCCCTCACCAAGCCGAATTATCCCTGTTCAGAGCACCTTTCTTCATGAATGACACAGTCTCAGACTGAATTACGGTGAAAGCCGGAGGCTAGTCGATGCCGCAGTTGTGGCGGGCAGTTGGGTCGCAGATCGTCCCGTTCCGCAGCGCCGGGCGGATCGAGGCGCCGTTCGAGCCCGCAACAAGGGAACCCGCTACCCTCGCTGACTCGCCTGGCTGGAAAGCCGGCGCTCTTCCCATTGAGCTACACCCACTTGCATGGGCGCCTGGACTCGAACCTGGGTCTCCGACTTTTGCGAACAGTCCCGGGCGCGAACCGGACGGGCTCCTGACCTCACTGCTCCACGCAGGCAGTGTAGCGGGTTTCAATTAGCTCGATTGAATGGCGACGCGAACTATTTGCGCGTCGGGCAGAGTCGTCGCCGCGCCCCGATCTGCTAGCGATGGGGCCAGGGCGGGGCCAACAAGCCGGATCGATTGTTCTGAGTCGTCCAATCCGACCTCGTCAGTCTGGTGCGACCAGGACGAATGCCGTTCTCCCGGCAATCACTTCCATCTGAGAAGCGGTCGCCGGTTCGATCACAGCCCTGGCCACCATCTCTTCTTGGAGGTCAGGCCGTTTGCTCAGCTCAGTGCATCGGTCTGGCTGTCGATGCGGTCCCGAACGTCCGCCATGCGTGGTCCGGCGCACCGCTCGGCTCTTCATCCAGCGGGCAGCAGTCCCGCCACAACGGCATTCGTCGCAACCTCGATGAATGGCACGTCCAATCATTTGACTGTCCGGTCACTCTTGGGGCCGAGTACGTTAGTTACGCTCCGCTGATGTCTGTGCTCCAGTTCATAGCCTCGATGGTCAGCTCGATCGCTTGGCCCCTGGCGACCGTGGCGCTCGCCTGGTTCTTTCGTGGCCAAGTTCGCGATTTCGTGGCCAAGCTCGTTGCTCGCGTTCACGACCTTGAGGAACTGACGGCCCCAGGTGTATCGATGCGGTTCGCGCATCAGGTCGCCCAGTTGGAAGCTGACGCAGGTGGTCTGCCACCGCCGGCGCCGGTGAGCGAGACTCCGGGTTCCGACGCGCGGCCCGAACGAACTGCAATCGACGAAGAGTTCGAGGCCAACGTTCTACCGCGGGAACCCCTCGGAACAGTCATCGATGCCTACAATCGCGTCGTCGTCGCCGCGCGTGAAGCTCTAGTGCGCGTCGACCCGGCTGCCGTCGTCAACCCCGGAATGTCGCTACACGCAGTCGTACGCCGCTTTGACGACATACGCGGGCCGATCGACGAAGCCCTCAGCCGAGTGCTCGTCGATCTCGCCAAGATTCGTAACGAAGCGGTGCACGCGGAAGGTCGAGTGACTCGCGATAGTGCAGACAAGTACGAGCGCGTCGCTCAACGAGTCATCACGTTCTTCGATGCACAGCGCTAGTGGCCCGCGTTTGAAGTTGTTGGGCGGTGCGCTTCTCGAGAATCTGGTCGGCGGTTTTGGTCCAGACGAAGGGGCTGGCGCGCGGATTCCAGCCGTTGATGAATGTGCGGATCTTGCCCGTGAGTTCGCGGAAGGTGCCGCGGTGGATGGCTTGGCGTTCGATGGTGCCGAACCACACCTCGAGGAGGTTCATCCACGACGCCGAGGTCGGGGTGAAATGCACGGTGATACGAGGGTTCTCGGCGAGCCAGTCGCGGACTTCCGGCTTCTTGTGGGTCGCGTAGTTGTCCATCACCAGATGCAGGTCCTGATCGGGGTAGGCGCGTGCCACATGATGATTCGCCGCGGATCAGCTGGGCGGCGACCACCATCGCGAGATCGAACTTCAGATCGGGTTCGGTAGCCGGGCCGGGCTCGAACTGGAGCATCTGATCGATCCGAAGGCTCGCCAGCGTGTCGAGCTCACCAAGAAGGACTTCGACGACCAGCGGCGGTGTCTTGTCCTGGTCGATGTCGTCGGCATCGAGACGGTAAAAATCGTCGATCCCGCCGACCTTCCTGGGGCCGACCAGCTTCCACCGCCCGTCGTCGACGCGAATCGATCGGATCGAGCCCTTTCGGTCCGGCGCCCAACGCTTGATGTATGACTGCGGAACCAAATGGTGATAGATCGGCGCGTCGGATGACGACCTAAGCTCACTCGCGACGCGACCGACACGAGCGACCATTGCGCGAAGATCTACACTTTCCACGATGTGAGGATATGGCGGCGGAGGAAGCGAATCGCCGCTGCACCTACGCGGCCCTCGCTTCAGATCGGCAGATCCGGCGCCGGCCACCGCTCTCCCGAACGCGCGAAGTAGTCGTCCTCGTTGGGAGGCCCTACAGGTTCAGCGAGATCGCCTCATTCTTGAGAACAGTTTTCACGGTCTCCAGGCCAGGAGCACGCAGGCCATCGTCGGTGAGCTGGAAGCGATGCGGTTCGGCCCGCTTGCCGTCGAGAGTCGTCCCGTTGTATCGCCGACGCGGGTCGATCTGCACAGACAGCAGCCCGAACGCTTTCAGATTGCGGTGGGTGTCCCACGTGGCCCGGGTCAAGTCGTACTCGATCAGCCGGGTGTATGCGCCGACACGCAGATCGTGCGGCAGGTTTCCGCCCTCGTCCGGCTGGGGTGCGCCGAGCTGAGCTCTCAGATCGCGATACATCAACCAGTTGGCGATCTCCCGATTGGTCAGCGAGTGCACCCAGCCCTGGAGGAAGAACTCGACGGGGATCTGCAGCGTCTCCACGTGCGGGCCCGGTGGAGTGTAGAAGGGCGGCACGGTGCCATCGGCATTGCCGAGCTCGCTATGCAGGCGCACGTCGTGGAAGCGGGCGGAGCCACGACGACCGCCAGATGGGAGCGAGACCAGCCCAATGCTGGCCAGCGAGGCGAGCGCGCTGCGGATCTGACGCTGCCGGTTGGAAGCCGTCGTGGCCGCGAACTCGCCACCGTCGTCATCGACCTTGTGGGTGGCGTTGATGGCGATCAGATCCACGAGCCCGAACGGATACTCGTCGTTGCGGATGAACGGGATATCAAGCTTTCCCTTGCCATGCAGCGCTTTCGGGTTCGTCTGGACAAGGAACAGCAGCGTCAGCGCTGTACGCAACGCGACGCCTTTCGGGATGGCAGTCAACCGCGCAAGTGCGGGCGCGCGTGGGAGGTCCGGCTTCGGTCGGTCGACGATCTCGCCCGCGGCAGTGATCTCGATGTCCGTCAGCGGGTCGAGTCGACGGAGCACCCCCGCGCGCACCTCGATAGTCGCAGGGCGCAGGCCGCCGCCGTCGTACCACCGCCCCAGGCTCTGTCGGACATCCGCTTCAAGCGTCTTCTTCCCGTCGATTTCGATCGCCTGCAGGTTCGCCAACCGCGTCTCGCGATGGTCCCGTTTCTTCGACCCGGGTGTGCTCGCACGGGCAGTCGCCACGACCGCTCCTTCTAAGTTTGGACGTTTTGCAGAAAACGGATTGATGTGCCTAATTCGGCTCTTCTGGATATCTCATGGTCAAAGTTGATGCTAGGCGTATCAATCCGTTATCGGACCGGCTTCCACTGTACTCGACAACGCGCCGCAAATCGACTGAACTGGGGCTGCCCCCGACCTGTTAGCGCAGGCGGGGGCAGCAGTACGTCCAAATGTCCAAGCGCCAAACCAGAACATCGGAGCGAACATGAGCGTAACCCCGACGGATGCAAACCAGAACCCCCGCGACGACCCGTCCCCCGGATCAGGCGAGGTCGGCCCTCTGCCCGCGCTGGGGATGGCGGTCTCCTTAGCAACTGCGGCGGGATTTCTGGCCGGTTGGCCGGCGTCCGTGACCGTGCTCGGCGCGGTCGTGAGCCTGTTCATCGCCTACCGCCGGCGGTAAGGCCGTCCACGGGTCGAGGGGTGTCACTTAAGCCGGGTGGCGCCCTTCGGCGCGCAGGGCATCGACCGCCAAGACACCACCACCACCACCGATCGAGACACCTGGCGCGCCACCGTCGGGCACGGGGTGGAAAGCCGACGATGACTGTCTCGACCTGATCGCCATTCAGGGGCCGATCAGCCCGACAGTCTTGGCGCACTCCGCAGGCCTGCACCCGGCAACCGTGACCGGCGTCCTCGACCGTCTCGAACGTGCCGGATTCATCGGCCGCGAGCGTTCGCGCAACGACCGCCGCGCCGTTGTCGTCCACGCGGGGCCCGACCGCCTCAGCGAGGCCTACGGCATGAACGGCGAGATGGACGGCATCTGCGCTGACTACACCACAGCCGAACTGCAGGTTCTCGCCGACTTCTGCAGCGCTGCACTGACGCGGGCCGTCGCTCCGCCCGCAGACTCATAGACGACAATCCAACGTACGGCGAATAGCTTGAGACAGCGATTCTCGTGTACAACGACAACGCTCTCGGTGCGGCGCTCGCCACCGTTCGCGCTGCCGCGGTGGTGCTCGGTGACGAGGGGCATACCGCGACTTTCTCGACCAAGTCCGGCGCACGGTCTTCGGCGAATCCCGCGCGTGAGGTTTCGGACGAGGCCTAACCGTCGCGGGTGGCTATGTCGTCGTCTGAAAAGCGGAACGTCGCCGGTTCGATGGCGAGGATTTCACGGTTTCGCAATGTCGGTCCACTCGCGCCCCTCGTGCCAACGTGTTGTTCCGCTGCCGTCGACATACCAGCCTGGTTCCGGAGCGGCCGGATTCGTCGGCGGCAGCATCATGTTCGGTGGGTAGCGGGTGCCGCCGACACGAACCAACGCTCGCAGGACTAGAAGAATCAGGCCGAGAAAGGCGCCACCCACGACGAACACCCCGCGATCGATTCTGCGGGCAGACCGGCGAGTGCGAGAAAGAGTAGGACCGCTGCCATCCCGCCGATCACGATCCAGGCCTTGATCCAATCGCGGCGTTTCGCCGCTGCCAGTTCCTCGGGGCTCGGCGGGACTCAGCCGAAGCGATCGGCAGACGAGTTCATAACGTCGAATCCTTTGAAATCGTGCCGGCTCTAGCGTGTTGTGCGCTGCCGACACTCTTCGTACGTTCCGCCGGCGTTGAAGCAGTCGTAGAAGCCGCTCTGAATGTCTCCGGATGTAGGCGGTTCACCACAGAGGGTTCCGCATCGTATGTAGTTGGGAGCGAAGGAACCATCTGGGAAGCGACACACGTCGCTGTCGCAGGTATAGGGACGAGAGTTCGGATCTATTGGCATCAGATCTGGCGAGTAAGACCACACCCATGCGTCGGTTCGAGCCACACGAGTGCAGTAAACCGTTCGGCCGTCATGCAAGCGAGCCACTGCGCCGTGGTCTTGGCAATAGTCATTCAGGTTCACCAAAGGCGCCGGCGCAGCGGGGCCGGCGGATCCAGAGTCAATCCCTGGAACACGCGCCGCCGAACCGACACCGGCTGTTGTGCCTGCTGCGAACGCAGCTGCGCCGAAGACCAGACAGATCAGACGGGATGAGGTGCGCGCAAAGCGTTGGGAATACATCGACGGTCCTTCGAGATAGCTTCGAGGTCCCCCGACCGAGCGTAGCCGTTCGACAGTAGCGCTGACCTGTGACAACCACAACGGTCGACGACGTTCGACCGACTGGCCCGAACGTCGTCGACCGTTGCGGACTCGCTCAGCGGGATGCCGAATCGGCCCGCGTTCATCCTCCAAAGATGCAAGACACGGGTGCCGCCCTCGATGGCAGTGAGCTGAACTCTCGCTTGCGGAGCTCTGTCGCGGTCCTCGTCGCCGCGAAGATTCGGGCGACAGTGGATTTGGTGCAGGCCGATTTCACGGCCGGTCTGTCGCGTCGACAGTCCTTCGGCGTAGAGCTCGCGGATTCGGTGGTCGCGCTCGATTACCTCATCTTCCTTCGAGTCTTCGACAGATGTCGCCTGTCGTGCGACGGTGTCGCATGCGACAGTCGAGGTGTCGCCAGCCACGTGGTGGTGTCGGCATAGCTGACCGCGATGTCGCTTTCACTTGCTGTGGTGGGTGTTTGTACGAGCAGTCCGAGCGCATGCGTCGCGATAAGCCCGCTGATCGGCGCTGCAGTGGCAACCGCGGCCGCGACGACGGCCGGCACGACGCGCGACGTGGACTCGACCGCATGCAGTGCGTTGCCGGCAACGCTGACGGCGGAGAACAACCCGAGCTCACACCAGAAGAACGCGACTGTCGCGGATGCGACGGGGACACCCGACGCCCGACGACGCGACAGCGACAGCGACAGTAGCCTGAATGATCGCGCCGTCGACGAGCACGGGTCCGATCCAGGCGAGAGCGCGGTGTTGGCCGGCCATGGCGGCGAGCTCGTTGACAACGGCGAAGGACCAGACGAACGCGCCCGCCGCGATGACAAGAGTCATCGCAAGCGAGACGTTCTCTGCATTGATGCGGCGCATCATGCGCGACTACGTGTGGGCCACCGATGGGCCACGGCAGCCTCGTTGCGTGTGCTCCAGCCCGTCTGGCTGGCCCAGAAACGCCAGCGAAACCGATAACGCGGCAACCTATTTCGCGAGATTGCCTTTCTACGGATCAGGAGGTTAGGGGTCGAATCCCTTCGGGCGCACAACAAGAAACCCCCTCGGACGAGGGGGTTTCGTCTGTCTCACCTGGTCATTGGTGTCATTGCTACTATGCGGCAACACCGAGGGGGTGTCTGATGAGTCATAACCGCGCAGCCCTGCTCGCGATTTCCGCACTGCTCACGCTGTCCGCCGGCTGCGACACGAAAGCGCCGATCGACGAAGGCCCGACCGCCGAGGATGTCACGCAATCCACCGGCCTCACTGTCCAGGAAGCGACAAAGACTGCAGCGGAATTTGTTTCGCTCGTTGCCGGCGTTCCCTTCCAGCCCGACCCTACCGCGCCGAGAAGATCGGTTGCCGAACCAACGCCGACTCGCTGATGAGTGAGGGCCCGCCCTGGATGATCCGCATGACACGCACGGTCGACTATCCGCCGGCCGAATACATCCAGCAGGCGGTGCAGCGGATCGAATCGTTGACCGAGAAGGGCTTCACGCGTCAGCCCCGCAAGCGTCCGGACCCGGAACCAGCCAACGACCGCACCTACCGCGACGACCGCAACTACGTCGTGAGCACCCGCGCCTACATCGCGGGTGATGGACATCCAGTCTTCGAGATAGCCGCAACGACGCCATGCGCTGTTTGACCGGTTGTGTGTCGTCGGCGGGGCCGCGGTGCCGCAGACGTCGAATGTCTTTCCCTCGATAGGGATTTCGAAAGTCGACCGAGCCGGTCGGGCGTTGTAGCCGCCAGTCTCGTGATCGCATCGGCGCCGGTGCGACTTCTACCTTCCGCGTTCACGAAATTTGATCGACTCGTTCTATTTTCCAAAATCACTTGCGTGATGCAAGCGCCGTGTCGTAGTTTGACTTGCATCACGCAAGCGAACCTACCGAGAGGCAAGAGAATGAGCACCAGTTTCAGCACCACAACCACAGTCGCGGGATCACCTGCAGAGGTTTTCGCCGCCGCCCTGAACACCTCGGCCTGGTGGAATACCGCGATCGAGGGCCGCACGACACACGTCGGAGATGAATTCGGATTCGAGGTTGCAGGGCTGCGCCGCACCCGCATCCGGGTCGCCGACGTCACCCCGAGCCGGCGGCTGGAGTGGCTGGTCGTCGAGAACAACTTCGGATTCGTCAGCGATCAGAGCGAGTGGGTCGGGGACCGGATGGTGTTCGACTTCGAACCAGTCGAGGCAGGCACGAAGGTGACCTTCACTCAGCACGGACTGGTGCCGGAGTTGGAGTGCTTCGACGTGTGCTCCAACGCATGGGGCTTCTTCATCGGCGCCAGCCTTCGCCAGCTCGCCGAAGAGGGGCAGGGCTCCCCTGAAACCAATGCCGGGCAAGCAGCACCCGCCGAACACGCCCGCGCCGCCGTCGACGCATTGCGCGACAACAGCGTCACTGTCGACGCCTGACGCTCGAACTCGACGACGTCTGACCGAGCTCGACCGACACAAACCCGATATTTATGCACTGCAACAACATTCGACAACTGAGGAGATCATCATGGCAACGCTGAAGCCAAGCAGCATCATTCTGGGAAGCCGCAGCCGGCCAGACTTCGTGAGTGGTACCTGAGGGTGCTCGCTCCCGAGCGTGCCGCCGACATGCCCGCCTCCACGCACGGCGGCGAAGGACCGATACACCTCGACGGGTTCATTCTGGTCATCGAAGGACGCGACGACATCGACACGGTGAATCCGCAACCCGGCCGAACGATCGTCAACTTTCACGTCGCCGACTTCGACGCCGCCGAGAAGCAACTGCAGGCTGCCGGTGTGGAATGGCTGACACCGGTTGCCGACCGGCCTTCAGGTCGGTTCGGCACCTTCGCCGATCCCGACGGCAACCGCCTTCAGATAATCCAATTCAAGTAGCATCATGCAAGTAGATTGAACGATAGCTGGAAGCAGCGATATGAGGTGATCACATGCTGGGGCGAACATACGAACGGGAAAACTGTTCCGCGGCACGCGCGCTGGAGGTGATCGGGGAACGCTGGAGTCTGTTGATCCTGCGAAATGCCCTGTACGCCGGCTCGACTCGTTTCAACCAGTTCCAGCGGTCGCTCGGCATCGCGTCGAACATCCTCACGACCCGGCTCGACTGGTTGGTGCAGAGCGGGCTTATGGAATCCAGATCGGCGACCGACGGTACCGAAACGCGCGAATACGTACTGACGGCCAAAGGTCTCGATCTGGAGCCGGTGATCCTCGCGCTCAGCGCGTGGGGCGATCGATGGGCCGCTCCCGACGGCCCGCCGATCATCTATCACCACAGCGACTGCGGCGGCCAGGTCCACCAATATCTGAAGTGCGATCGCTGTCAACAAGCACCAGAACCGGGATACATCACCGCCATGCCCGGCCCTGGAATGCCCGTCACCGCCTGACTGCGGCGGTGTTGCTGCCCGAGTGTGCACCTACTGCTGTCTCACTCGTCAGGAACGACAGAAAGTGCGCACTCGGCCCCGCGTCAGGAGGCCTTCGACGCTTTGTATTCGGATTCGAGCTTCTTCTTTACCGTCGCATCCGAGTGCCGAATGGCGATGGCAACGAAAGGTTCGATGATCTTGCCGAGGGCCTTGCCCGCAATGCCGCCAGGCAGCTCGTAGTTGATGTCGACGACGACCTCGCACTGCTCTGGTCCGAGCTCGTTGATCTTCCAGCTCGTACGCAGTTCGAAGCCCGAAACATAGTCGGTGCGAAGGCTTCCCGGCCGCTCGAACTCGACGATCTTGATCACCGAATGCAAAGTTTTGGGTCCGAGCTTCATGCCGCCGTCGTACACGGTGCCGAGGCCGTAGTTGGGCTCACCGACGACGTCGAGCTTGGTGATGCCGAAGATCCAGTCGCCCCCGTTGCGAAGATCGGACATGTAGTCGAACGCGTACTCGCGAGGTATCGCGAACGTCGACTCGTTGTGCACGTGGACCATCCGTCGTCTCCCATTCGATCGTGCTGACCGGCGTCACAGTACCCAATCTCGATGCGGGCCTTGCAGTCAGACGATTGCGTCTGCCTCGATTTCTACCAGCAAATCGGGTGAGATCAGCGCTTTCACCTCTACCATCGTCGCCGCGGGACGAATATCGGCGAACACTTCACCGTGCGCGCGGCCGACTTCCTCCCACCTGCTGATGTCGGTGACGAACATCCGCGTCCGGACGACGTTCTCGGGTCCGGCGCCCACCTCGGCCAAGGCGGCGACGATTCGTTTCAACGCTTCTCGTGCCTGCGCGCCGATGTCGGTTCCGCCGACAGCCGATCCGTCGGGTGACGCTGCCGTCGTCCCCGCGACCCAGACGAATTGGCCGACGCGGACAGCCCGCGAATAGCCGACGGGCCCTTCCCACTCCGATTGCGACGACACGTTTATGCGATCGGTCATGGCGCTGATCAAATCAGCTGTCGGTACGAGACGGCGACCGAATTCCGACGAGTACCGCCACGCCGAGCGTGACAATCCACAGCGACATCGCGCCGACCTGTCCGCGCTGCGCGTAGCCGAGGCTGTAGTCACCGTCCAGGTTGTCGGCGATCAACATCCACGCTGTCGTCACCGAAGCGATGACGAATAGCAGCAATCCGACTAGGCGCAGTACCCGAAACATGCGATATCGGAATGCCGCGACGGTGAACGCGATCATGGCGACAAAGATTGCGTTGACGGCAATAGTGCTGGTCAGCGCATGGATGTGATGAAGTTGGGGGAACAGTCCGCTCGGCTCGGAACTACACGGATGCTCGGGCGTCGCGATGCAGCCGATCGGCAGTTGGGAGTCTGCGATCGTGGCTGCTCCGAAAACCGTGAGGGCAATCCAGCCTGTTGTGGTGAGCGGCCGTCGCGGCAGCACAATCAGCGCGGCCAGCGCGGCGAGAATCATGAGCGTGCCGGTGACCGAGTCCGCAACGGAGAAGACGTCGCGGTACCGCTGCCCGACCGCATCCAGTTCGCTCAGAAACGTATTGCGCGGATCGAGGCCGGTTTCGATGAAGAACTCGAGGACCCACGACGAATAGGCGATCCCGCCGAGGATCAGCGGGATCGGCAGACCTGCTCGCAGCAGTGCCCTCATGCGTCGGCGCATGACGTACTCATCGCGTTCAGGGTAGAGCCCGGCCCACAGCTGCTTGAACTTTGTCTGCCGCGGCGGCCGGCGATTCGTGTTCCCACACCCGGACGACGTGCCAGCCCTCGGCGGTCAGCCGGTGGTCGGTATCGCGATCACGCGTCACGTTCGCGGCGAGTTTGTCGGCCCACCACGCGGCATTGTTCTTGGGGTCCGTCGCATGGTCGGGGCAGCGATGCCAGAAGCAACCGTCGACGTAGACGGCAACGCGACGCCGCGGAAAGACGAGGTCAGCGCGTCGACGTAGTCCCGGCAGCGGCGCCCGATCGACGAAGAAGCGGAGTCCCCGCCGGTGCAATTCGCGACGCAGCGCCACCTCCGGTTTGGTGTCGCGACGGCGTTGTTTGCTCAGCCGAGCGCTTGTCGCTGGGTCGGTGGACGGCACCCTGCCACGGTAGGCCTGCTCGTCAGTCGTCGGATTCCGGTTCGGACCAGGTGGGCGCGAATCGGTTGCGCCGCTCCACCTCCGCGTGGACGGAATTGACGAAATCGTCGAACGACAGCGTGATCGACTCCGGCGGTCGGCCGTTGCGCGGCGGCGCGTTCTCGACGTCGAAAAACCGAACCGAACCCTCGGTGTCGTACAACCCGATGTAGACCTTTTCGAACAGATCGTGCCGGGTGTCTTCGGCGCCGAGGTCGACCCACAGTTTGTCGTCGCCACCGAGCACGGGCCGTTTGCCGCGGCCGGTTCGCTTGGCCAACGTTGTGACGTGGTGCGCGAACGACGACTTGCCGATATCACTCGCCTTCGTCGGATCGCCGTCGTCGCACGTGGTGTACGGCTCGAACATCACCGCAACCAAGACGCTGTACGGCTGACGCTGATGCAACACCATTGCCTCGCCGCGCAATTCGTGATCGTTGCGGACGATGTTCTTGGTCCAGCGTCCCAGTTTGCCCGAGGTCGGGCTGTAGTCCTGGAAGCTGTAGGTCTTGATCGACACGCACAGCACCAGGCCGAGCGTCGGGTCGATCGACTTGACGTCCAACCGTTTTCGGCCTTTCGCGACGTCGACGGTCGCTTCCTGGCCTGCGCCGCTCGCGGTCGGTGTGATGTCCGGGTAGCGGGATCGAAGTGCGTCGGCGACGGTCTGCGCCAGATGATTCGAGAGGCGCTGCGCGTAGTTCTTCTTCTCGCCGCGGTCTGCGTCGGGTGCGGGTTTCGTACCGCTGAGGCGAAGTGCGCGTGCGAGAGATTTGGGTGCGGGCACCGGGAACAGCCCGTCGGTCATGCGGCGACTTCCGGGTAGCCGCCCATACGGTCCAGATGACTTTCGACGCCATCGAGGAAGCCCGCCGGAAAGCGGAGGTTGCCACGTCGAGTGCGACGAAGAAATCCTGCCGTTGCGCGTGCCGACAGTAGTCGTGAGTCGTCGAGAAAGCCGGAAAGGTCTTCGTAGGGTTCGTTGACCGGCCAGGTCGAGCAGTGGACGCGGTAGGCCTTGCCTTTGCTTCCCCATGCTGCGGTCGGCCAGCGTTGCCCGTGCTCGAGCAGGGTTTCGCCGGTGGCGTCGTACGGGATCGGGTTGTCGAGTCGATTGCCGACCCACGACGCCATCCGGACGCTCACCGCATTGCCGATCAGTTTCCAGCGATGACCTGGACGAACGCCTGGCGCATCGGTCGTGTGGGCCGTCCAGTCGGGGTCGAAACCCTGCAGCCGTTCGGCGTCGACGATGCCGGGGGTCACGATCTCGCCGGACGGCAACAACACGGCCGGCGGACTTGCGATGCCGATCGTCGAGCCACCTTTGAGTGTCGGCACGGCGTTGACTGCCCAGCCGAGGCCGCGGATGCCCTCGGTCCAGTAGAAGCCACACGGGTGCTCGTCGGCTTCGCCCATCTCGGTCGGCGCGGCGTCTTCACCGAACAGCACGGTGCGGGGATCGTCGGTTCTCGACGCGAGCATCAACACCCGCTGGCGACGTTGGGGGAGTCCGAAAGCACGCGCATCGACAACTCGATAGGCCCAGGTGTAGCCGAGCTCTTCGAGTGCATCGGTGATGTGTCGCATCGCAGCACCCTGGCCTAGTGCGAGCATGAACGGCACGTTTTCGATCAGTAGCCAGCGTGGTCCGCGTTTGCGTTTGACCAAGCGGAAGACCTCGTCGACCAGCCCTGATCTGGTGCCGCCGATGCCCGCCGTCCGTCCGGCCTGGGACAGATCCTGGCAGGGAAATCCTGCCGCGACGAGTTCGATTCCGGACGGCAACGACCGCAGTCGGGTGACGTCGGACTGCAGCGGAACGTCGCTGAATCGCGCTCGCAGGACTGCTTGCGCGCCCGCATCGATCTCGCACAACAGCTCTGTGCGCCAACCGTGCTCGCTGAGCCCGAGCTCCAACCCGCCGATTCCGGCGAACAGCCCGACCATGCTTGCGGCAGCCACGCACAACCCTTTCGAGACAGATAGTTCCGGCGATCTTGCAACGACTTCTCGAGGAACGTTACTCGAGCCCGCCGACAACATCGCGCAACGACGCAGCGTAAGGCCTTGACCTCAACCATGCTTCAGGTTCGAAACTGTTGTTGCAGGAATGAGGTGACCGGAAAATCGGTTGGTTCTGTCGGTACCCGGTGGGACCATCTCGCCAAGGGGAAATCAACAAGTCTGGGGTGTTCGGTGTCGGTAACGACGGAAGTGCAAACACCGGATTGGGATCTGCTCGATGCGCACAACGAGCGATTGCAGTCCGGCGTCGAGCCGAAGCCGCAGCCGGACCCCCGCAATTCGCTGCTGCGCTTCTGGCCGCACATCAAGCAGTTCCGCCTACCGCTCGGTGGATCCATCCTGCTGTCGTTCGTCGCGATGATGACCGGCATCGTGATCCCGTTGATCACCGCCCGCATCATCGACGGACCCATTGCGGATCGCCATTTCGGCGCCCTGTGGCTGCCGGCCCTTGTCGTGCTCGCGTTGGGTTTGGTCGACGCCGCAGGTGTGTGGGGTCGACGTTGGCTGGTCGCGCGCCCGTCGAGTCAATTCGAAATCAATATGCGTGCCAAGCTTTTTGCGCGCTTGCAGACGCTGTCGGTCGGCGTGCACGACGGGTGGGATTCGGGCCAGCTGCTGTCGCGGGCAATCTCCGACATGTCGACGATGCGCAGATTCGTCGCGTTCATCGCGCCGTTCATCGTGATCAACACCGCGACGGTGATCGTCGGATTCGTCGCGCTGTTCGTACTCGATCCCAAGTTCGGACTCGTTCAGTTGGCGATCGCAATTCCATTGCTGTTCTTGTGTATTCGCTTCGAGCGTCTGTACAGGGTCGCAGCACGGCGGGCCCAGGATCAGACCGGTGATGTCGCGACGACGGTCGAGGAGGCAGTGCAGGGCATTCGTGTCGTCAAGGCGTTCGGTCGCGCTGCGCACGTCGGCGGTCTGTTCACCCGGCAGGCTCGCGACCTGAAATCCACCGAGCTGCTCAAGGTTCGCTACGGCGCGTTCCTGTGGTCGGTGATGGTCAGTTTGCCCGCTGTGTCGATCGGTCTGATGCTGGCCGTCGGGGCGCACGCGATAGTCGACGGAACGATGACGCTCGGCACGTTGGTTGCCGGCATCACCTTGGCGACGTTTATCCAGTGGCCCGTCGAATCGTTCGGGTTCCTGCTTGCCGAGCTCAACAATGCGCGCACTGCTGCCGACCGGTTCTGGGAGATCATCGATTTGCCGGTCGACATCGGTGAGCCCCGATCACCGCGCGCGCTACCCAAGCCGTTACACGGCAACCTGCGCTTCGATCATGTGGGCTTCCGCTTTCCCGATGCCGAGCGCGCTCAACTCGACGATGTGTCGCTGACCATTGGACCAGGCGAAACTCTTGCGCTGGTCGGAGCAACGGGCAGCGGCAAGACGGCGCTGCTCAACCTTGTGCCGCGGCTGTTCGACGTCACTGCAGGATCGATCACCGTCGACGGCGTCGATATCAGGTCGCTGCGTTTGGAAGATCTTCGATCGATTGTTGCGGTCGCGTTCGAAGAGCCGGTGCTCTTCTCGGCGAGCGTGCGCGAGAACGTCGCGCTCGGCCGCCCCGAGGCGAGTGACGACGAGGTTCGCGACGCGCTGGAAGTCGCGCACGCGACGGAGTTCGTCGATGCACTGCCGTGGGGACTCGACACCAGGATCGGCGAGCAGGGGCTCAGTCTGTCCGGTGGGCAGCGACAACGCCTTGCGCTCGCTCGGGCTGTGCTGTCGAGGCCGCGGATCCTGGTACTCGACGACCCGCTGTCGGCGCTCGACGTCGATACCGAGGAACGTGTCCAGGCCGCGCTGCGACGCGTCCTCGAACACTCGACCACTCTGCTTGTTGCACATCGGCCGTCGACTGCCGCACTCGCGGATCGGGTGGCAGTTCTGGAGGACGGCCGCATCATCGAAACGGGAACTCACGAGCACCTGCTCGAAACGTCGAAGCGATACCGAAACCTGATGGGAGGTGTGCACAATGACCGACACAGCTGAAGCAGGAAAAGACACGGCGACCCAGCCGACTCCGATCGACCTTCGGAAGGAGGCATCCGCACCTGCCGCGGAATCGTGGCGTGGCGTCGCGAACGAGGACAAGGAAATAACCGCGGCCGGAAATCTGGTGTTGGCGAGCCGTTCTCGTCGCTTGCTCGCCTCGCTCGTGCGGCCGTACAAGCGGTCCGCGTTGCTAGCCCTCGCTATCATCCTGATCGACAACGTCGCGATGGTCGCGGGACCGCTGTTCGTCGCGTACGCACTCGACGTCGGGGTCGACAAAGCCCTCGGCGGCAATTGGGGTCCGCTGTACTGGGCGGTCGGCGGCTTCATCGGAATGGCAGCGCTCGGTGCTGCGACGACGTACGTCTTCCTGCGTGTCTCGGGCAAGTTGAGCCAGAGCATTCTCTTCGACCTGCGGCTGCGGGTGTTCGATCACGTGCAGCGACTCAGCGTCGGCTTCCACGAGAAATACACGTCGGGTCGGATCATCTCCCGCCTGACCAGCGACTTGGAATCGTTGGAGAGCTTGCTGGAGAGCGCACTCAACGACGCCATCAGCGCGATCCTCTCCGTCGTCACTATCGCGGCGATCCTCGTGTACCTGGATGTTCCACTGGCGCTCGTGGTCATGGCCGGTTTCGTTCCCCTGATCTACGTCACTCGCTCGGCGCAGCGTCGCCAGCGTGCGGGATATCGCCGAACCCGCGGCACCATCGCGAAGGTGGTCGTCCACTTCGTCGAGTCGATGGGCGGCATTCGCGCGGTGCAGGCGTTTCGCCGTGAGGTCCGCAACGAAACGATTCTGGCGGGCGAGGATTCGCAGTATCGGGCCGCGAACGCCGACGCGCTGCGCGGTATGGCGACCTATACGGGGTTGACCCGCCTGATCGGCAACGTCACGACCGCGGTCATCCTCGTCGTCGGCGGTTGGCGGGTGATCAACGGCCACGTCGAGGTCGGCGTGCTTGCGGCGTACCTGCTCTACCTGCGGCGGTTCTACGGTCCGCTCGACGAGCTTGCGCAGGTCTTCAACTCTTACCAATCGGCGGCTGCTGCGCTGGAGAAGATATCTGGAGTGCTCGAGGAAGAGCCGGAGGTCGTCGAGCCGCTGCATCCGCAACCGATCGGATCGGCAACGGGGGCAACGACATTCGGCAATGCCTGGTTCTCGTACGCCAACGATCCGAGCAGGCCCGTACTCCCGTCGTTCTCGCTGGACATTCCGGCGGGTCAAGTCATCGCGCTCGTCGGCGCGACGGGCGCGGGCAAATCTACTCTGGCGAAGCTGCTGGCACGCTTCTACGACCCGTCGGGCGGTGTCGTGAAACTCGACGGCATCGACCTGCGCGACATCAGGGACGACGATCTGCGTCGCAACGTCGTGATGGTCAACCAGGAGTCGTTCCTGTTCTCCGGTTCGGTTGCCGACAACATTCGACTCGGCCGGCCGGACGCGAGCGATGCGGATGTGCACGATGCAGCCCGAGCAGTGGGTCTGTACGACGTCGTGATGGCACTGCCGGACGGGTTCGACACCGATGTGCGACGCCGCGGTGGTCGGCTCTCGGCGGGGCAACGCCAGCTTGTCGCGTTCGCGCGCGTCTTCTTGGCGGCGCCTGCCGTCATCGTCCTCGACGAGGCAACCTCCAGTCTGGACATTCCGAGCGAGCGTCTCGTCCAACGCGCTCTCGAAACCGTTCTCCGGGACCGGACCGCGTTGATCATCGCGCACAGGTTGTCGACGGTCGCCATCGCAGATCGGGTTCTTGTGATGGATGGCGGCCGCATCGTCGAAGACGGTTCGCCGGACGAACTGATTGCCGGCTCGGGCAGATTTGCGCGTTTGCATGCGGCGTGGCGCGAGTCGCTGGTGTGAATGGGACGAACTTGGAAGATCTTTGCCACCGCTGGTGCTGCCGGGCGCTGCGTCGCATAACGTAGACGAGTGACCAATCCAGCTCAGGGGTCTGCACAGTCAGACGAAGCCGTCAGCGCTTGGCCTGCGATTCTGACATGGCAAGCCCACAACGCTCCTCGGATGGAATCGGTGCGAGTTCAGGTCAGCGGCAACCGAATAAAAGCGTCGGGCCGCATCATCGGTGGCAAGTGCGCCGACCACCCAGCGTTCAGCGCGTCCTACGACCTGGTGACCGACGAGAACGGCGTCACACGTCGGCTGTCCATGCGCACGTCCATCGCGTCGGGTGAGAAGCAGACTTCGATCAGCCGTGACGAAGAGGGCTACTGGATGATCGAAAGCGGCAGCACCCATCTGCGCTCGACGTTCGGTGGCGCGCTCGACGTCGACGTCGTGCTGAGTCCGTTCTTCAACACCTTGCCGATCCGGCGCTACGGCTTGCAGGCGGGTACGGAGGATCGGCAGGTGCCGGTCGTGTACGTCAACCTGCCCGACCTCGGTGTGCAGGAAGCCAGCCTCACCTACAGCAGCGGCAGCGATGGCATTCATGTGCTGTCGCCGGTGTCGAGTTCGTCGGTGACGGTGGATGCCGAGGGCTTCGTCATCGACTATCCGGGTCTCGCACTTCGCATCTAGGCGGCTCCGCCGCTCGTGCGTCTTTTCGGCGGGCCCGCCCACCAAAAAGAGGCTCTTCTGCTCTAACCGTGGGTCTTTCGGCCGGGTAGTTGGGGTCGGGCTCCGCCGAGGC
>NZ_JBIMSN010000096.1:0-53880 GCF_043944905.1 Antrihabitans spumae | reverse complement strand
TGACCTCAATCAGAATTCGGCTCTAGAACGATGTGGTCCGACTATCGGGGACCTGCCACGAGCTGCTCGATCGTGACGGCACGCATAAATCCCATCAGCGCCGAACTGGGATAAGTCCACACCTTCCAGGTCACCGACCCGGGACCGAAGAAGCCGTAATCGGCGGCAGGCTCGTATTTCTTCTTGATGAGGTCGATGCGAATATCACCGACTTTTCCGAGCTTGTCGATGGCGGTGAAGACGGTGTTGATGTCAAGAAGAGCAGCCATGGGACGACTCCTAGGAGTGTACAAAAGGACGGCTTTGTCCTCTATTGGAGCCTACGCACCTGCCGCCACAACGAGGGCTGAATTCGGTCAGCGAGAGCCGGGCGAATCCCCACGCTCATCGAAGTACGCAGCGAGGTTGGCCAGCGAGGACTCCATCCCCTCCTTGTGATCTTCCGCCGAAATACCGACAGGCACATCGTCTGCGCGCAGATCGACGCGTGTGCCGTCGGCAACCGTCGAGACTGACCACGTCATAGTCATAGTCCCGTCGAACGACGGATCGTCCGACGCGAAGTCGACGGCCGAAACGACACGATCGTCGGGTGAAATCTTGATGAAACGACCCTCCACGACGTCAGAGTCTTCACCGGCCTTTCCGCCACCTTCAGGTACTACGTCGTAGGTCAGGATCATCCGGTACGTGCCACCAGGCCGGGCCTCGTAATGTTCGAATCGGCCTGTCATGCCTTGGGGCGGCAGCCATTCGACGAGTGCGGTCGGGTCGACGAGCGCCGCGTACACGCGAGAAAGTGGAGCATCGACTACGCGTGATGCTTCGTCGGTTCGTCCCATTCCGCCACTCTATGGCGCACGGCAAAGGGTCGGCGCCAAACGGCGCCGACCCTTCACAAACCGTGCCTCGCGGGTTCTAGTGCACGCTCGCGGCGGCACCTTCCTGCTTGGGCGGAAGTAGCAGCGAGAGCGCGACAACGATCACGCCGAGCACAGCGCCGGCAATGAACGCCCATTGCAGTCCCCCGACGAATGCCGCGTCGGCCTCCGAGCCCCGTTCGACGAGCGCACTCGACCGATTCTCGAGAATGACGATCAGGGCTGCGGTGCCGACCGCACCGGCGACCTGCTGCAAGGTACCGAGCAGCGAACTGCCGTGCGAGTAGAGCTCCGGTGTCAGATCGCCGAGACCGAGTGTGAAGACCGGCGTGAAGATGGCCGCCAAACTCACCATCAGGATCACGTGGACGGCCAGGATCAGCGCGTACGGAGTATCCGCTTGAATCCGGGTCAACGCACCGAGTGCAGCAACCATGACGATCGCACCCGGAATGACCAGGACGCGTGCGCCTTTCAGGTCGTAGATCCGGCCGACCCGCGGTCCGAGCAGGCCCATCGCGATCCCACCCGGCATAACAAGTAACCCGGTTTGCACAGCGGACAGACCACGGATGTCCTGCAGGTACAGCGGGAGCAGGATCATCGAACCGAGGAATGCCATAAATGCGATCGACATCAGGACCAGCGTGACAGCGTAGTTCCGGTGCTTCAGCGTCCGCAGATCGAGCAACGGACTCCCCGACGACTGCAGCCGCAGCTGGTACGCGACAAACGCTGCGACGAGAACCACGCCGATGCCGATGATCACGCCGAGCTGTCCACCGCTACGCGCACCGATCTCACTGAGTCCGTACACAAGCGCAGAGAACCCGATGCCTGCCAACGCGACACTCGTCCAGGACACCGGCCCGACCTTCGTCTCGCCGACATTCTTCAGGTGACGCAGTCCGAACACCGTCACGCCGGCAGCAACGGGCAGCACGAACGCGAAGATCAGACGCCACGACCCGAGCTGCAGGATCAGGCCCGAAATTGCGGGACCGAGCGCCGGTGCGACCGAGATGGCAAGCGTGACCTGGCCCATGACCCGACCACGATCCTTTTCGGCAACAACCTGCATCAAGGTCGTCATCAGCAGCGGCATCATCACAGCGGTGCCTGCGGCTTGAATACCGCGCGCAGCGAGCAGCACCTCGAACGTCGGAGCCAACCCGGCGATTGCGGTACCGGTTCCGAACACCACCATCGCGACCGTGAACGCGGTGCGAGTCGTGACGCGCTGCAGGAACCAGCCGGTGATCGGGATGACGGCTGCCATGGTCAGCATGAATATCGACGACAACCACTGTGCGGTACGGGCAGTGACCTCGAAGTCGACCATCAGGCTCGGCATCGCGTTGATCATGATCGTCTCGTTGAGAATCACCACGAACGTCGCCGCGACGAGCAGCTTGACGATGAGCGGCGTCTTCCCGCTGGCCTTGTCAGCTGTTACTTCCAGGTCTAGGTCATCCGGATCGACTACATCGGTGGCGACAGTCATAGGACCCCCTCGGATCGGTGTTCGGTGCAGCCCTTGTGACCACCCGCTTATAGATACGTCGAACGCGGTGTAGACGATTCGACACGAGACGGGCAAAAATATCGAACGAATTTTGTCGGGGCCGAGGGATAACGCCGAACCGAGTGAGCAGCCTCACAGGTTCAGTGGGCGACTTCCCTTCCGAAGGTCAGCCCATATTTCTCCAGAAGTGGACCGGTTTGTTGCATGTCGACGTCGCACTGCGCGGCGGCCGCGAGCCTCTCGAGTTCCTCGTCTGTTACGCCGAGGTCGATCTCGCGGAAGAAATCTTCGAGACCGCCCGGCGTAATCAGTTCGAGCACCCGAGTGGGTTTGTCGCTCGGGTTCCAGAAGGTGTGCCACTCCCCCCGCGGTTTGAGGATCAGGTCGCCGGGCTCTGCGAATACCTCGACGCCGTCGAAGATCGCTCCGAGCTTGCCCTCTATGACGAAGGTGAATTCGTCTTCGAGGTGGTGGCGATGCACGGGCGCGGCGATCGAGCGCGGCGCAAGCAGATGCTCGACCACCGCGAGGCGGCCCTCGGTCTGGTGCGAGTCGATCAGGAACCGGTCGCGGACACCGTCGATCGGTCCGAGGATTTCCCCCTGCGAGGGGCGGATTACACGATTGGAATCATGAGTGAACCATCGCCGGATCGGCACTTCGGGTCGATTCCCTGAATCTGGTATTCCTGCGCATCGACATTTCTGCAACGCTCGACAGATGACCGCCGACCTGCTCGAGCGAAGTGCCGCAAAGATCGTCCGGCTTGCGGCGCAAGGTCTCGACGTCGCAGCATTCTGGCGCGAATGCAGCGACGTGCTTGCGACCGCGGTCCCCAACTACATGGCACCATGCTGGTTAACGCTCGACCCGCAATCACTTTTGGTGACAAGCCATTTCGATCCGGCGGTTCCCGAGATCTCGGCCGACTACCTCGCGCACGAATACCAGCGTGACGATGTGTGGAAGATGGCAGACATCGCGCGATCCGACCTTCGTACCGCGACGGTCCACGAAATCACCGGCGGCCGACCTGAAATAAGTGAATGTTGGCGCAACTTCGTCGCAGCGTATGGAGCTGACCAGGAACTAATGGTGCCGTTGCGGAGTCGAAACGGCACACCGTGGGCGACGGTCTCACTGTTCCGGGAACCGGATCGACCCGAATTCTCGACGAGCGAACGGGAGTTCCTCGCTCACGTGGCTCGCCCGATGGCAGAAGGGGCACGGCGCGGCCTGCTGATCGGTGAAGCCATCGACCGCGAGAACGGGATGGCTCCGAGCCTGATCGTCGTCGACGAGGATTGGAAGACGCAGTCCATGACGCCAGGGGCGCACGAATTGCTACAGCGGCTGCCCGGCTACGGCGAGAACCAGTTGCCGTCTGTTGTGACCTCGGTCGCGGCCCGGACCCTCAACGACGCCTTGTCACTTCCGGCGGTTGCGCGAGTTCGCGATTCGCTCGGGGTGTGGCTCACGCTGCATGGTGCTCCGATGGTCGCCGATGGGCACCGCCGTGTCGCTGTCATCATCGAGCAAACCGACGCCGACCGCCTCGCTCCGCTGCTCATGGATGCCTACGATCTGACCGAACGAGAGAAGGACATCACTCGCCTTGTGCTGCAGGGTCTTTCGACGAACGACATCGCTGAACAACTGGTGGTCGCACCGCAGACGGTACAGCAGCACCTCAAGCACATTTTCGACAAGACAGCTGTCAACAGTCGTCGCGAACTCGTCGGCAAGGTCTTCTTCGGCTTCTACGAGCCACGTCTTCGAGACAACGAAACACGCACTCAGGTAGGTAAGCCCATCCGCGGCGGGCCCGCGCGGGGTTCGATCCGCTGAGCCGGCGCACTCGTAGAGTCGGCGCAATGGACAACGACCGCGTCGGACGCAGCTACTCCGCTATCGCCGATACCTACATCCGGCTGATCGGTGAAATCGGCGCAACCGATCCCGACGACCTCGAGTTCATCGAACGACACCTCGGCACTTGCGCCGGGGTCGTGCTGGATGCCGGCTGTGGTCCTGGCCATCTAACCGGCTTTCTGGCCGACCTCGGTCGCGATGTTCGGGGTATCGACCTGGTACCCGAGTTCATCGACAACGCCCGATCGATCCGGCCCGATATCGCCTTCGACGTCGGTTCGATGCTCGAGGTGGATGTACCCGAAGAGTCACTCGGCGGAATTCTCGCGTGGTACTCGCTCATCCATTGCGCCCCAGACGAATTGGCAGTGCCACTTAGCCGATTCCGAAAGCTGCTGTCGGACAGTGGGACTCTTGTCGTCGGCTTCTTTCTCGGCGACGCAGTCGAACCGTTCGACCACAAGGTGACGACGGCCTACCGCTGGCCGATCGACGAGATGTCGAAGGCGCTGGCTGCTGCGGGCTTCGAAGAGATCGAACGAGTCCAACGACCTGGCACAGATCTTGTTCGACAGCACGCAGCACTGGCAGTACGGGCGAACTAGGCGCCGCAGGCAGAAAGCGCGGAGCCAATGTGACAGTGGTACCGCTATTCGGGTCGAATATCACATTGGCTCAGCGCTTTTGAGCAGTTCCCGACTACAGGCCCCGCTTCAGCCCGACGTGGGCGGAGCGATAGCCGAGCCTGGTGTAGAACACGCGCGCCCGTTCGCGGGCCTCGTCGGTAGTCACCTGTGCAAGTTGCGCCCCACGCGCACGCCCGTAGTCGTGTGCCCATTCGAGCATCGCGGTGCCGAGCCCTTTGGAACGTTCGGCCTCCGCAACTCGCAGTCCCTCGACTTGTAGTCGGATGGAACCACCTCGGGAAAGCCCAGGAATGACGGTCAATTGCATCGTGGCAACGACGCGATCGTCACCATTGCGGACCACCCCGAGATAGTTGGAACTGTCGCGAGCGACCATGTCGTAGGCCGCCTCGTATCGTTCGAGCTCGACGCCCTCGCGATCCGGGCCGAACTGATCGTCGGACAGCAGGGCTGCGATCGCTTCGACGTCGTCCCGACTCGCGCGTTCGAGTCTGAAGGTCCGACCCCCTACCCGAAGGAGTCCTCGAACGGAGGATCGCGCACTTGTCTGCAAGCGGGCGACCAACAGATCGAGCCAAGCGCCGACGTTGACCCGGGCTTCGACGGTGTCAGGATAACGACACCGCAGGTGCAGACCGGACTCGTCGAGGATGAACCACAGCATGACGCCGTCGGTATGGATAGTTGCGCTCACGTATTGCGCATCGAGTCCGACGGAGTCGATTCGCACCGGCAGTCTCCGCAGGTCCAGCCACGAAATCGCGAACATACCCGGGGCTATGGGCATGCCGCCCCACGGAGCGAGCACGTCCGCGAGCGGCCAAGAGCCAAGCTGCACAGCCTGTTTCACCGCAGCTGCCGCCGCACGCGGCTCGGCGACCGCCGACTCGAGTACCGAGTTGGTGATGAACCAGCCGACCGAATCGTGCCAGTTGTCGTCGTACCGGCTGTGCACCGGGAAAACGGCTCGCAGCGGGGTTCCCGCCAACTCGCGGGTCACCGCGGTCATCGCGACAACCGCGAGTGCAAGCGTCGAGACACCGTCTTCGCGGGCCTGCGCAGCGAATGCGGCACCGTCGTCGAGATCGAAGACATCGCGCACTTCGACACGTTCGCGCTGCGGCTCGGGTGCACCGAGCGACAGCGGGAATCGCGGCATCACGCCGCCGCTGTCCTCGATGATGTGCGCCCAGCGCTGCCGAACGTGATCCGGCGCCGCAGCTCGATCCAGCAGTAGTTGGGTGTGTTCGACGAATGCCGGCGCGCGCCCCGGCAACGACGTTGCGCCCGGCCGCCGAGCGGTGAGCAACGCGAGCAGGTCGCGCGCGATCACCAACATCGACCACATATCGACATGAGAGTGGTCGGCCCCGATCAACACCGTGAGTCCGGCAGCAGTCTCGAGGACACACAGCCGGTGCGAGGGCTGTTGGTACGGCGCACACGCGGCATCGAGAACGTCCCGCACCGCATCGTTGACGGCCTGACCAGGAGCTATCCGATGCTCGACCCAGACCCCCTGACCAACCTCGAGCTCGTAGAGTTCCGGCTCACCATCCGCACCGAGCACGAATGCAGTTCGAAGCGTGCCGTGTCGGGCGATGACACTCAGCCACGCGTCGGCGATCGACTCACGGCGAATGCCTCTCGGTAACCGAAAAGACAAGGCCATCCAGGAACCTGGCCGCTCGCCTGCCGCGACGTGGGCGTGCTGGTCGAACGACACCGGAAGACGCCGGTCGAGGGCAGACGCAGTGACGTCGTAGCCCCACAGTCGTCCGAACGGCAGGCGCAGGTGCGTGACGTTGGTCAGCCGCATGGCAGTACCCTATCGCTCCGGTTAATCTCGATCAGCGCGGCCGTTCGAGGTGACGCGGTCGGTCACGAAACTAGGAGCCTGATGCCAACTTTCGAGGTTCCCGGAGCCGAGCTCGCGGTCACTCTGAGCGACGAAGGTGGACACCCCGTAGTCCAACTGCATGGCCTTACCTCGAGCCGCGCACGAGATCGGGTGCTCAACCTCGATCTCGGTCGTGGCCTCAGCGGCACTCGACTGCTGCGGTACGACGCACGCGGCCACGGTCGGTCGACGGGACGGAAGGTCCCCGAGGACTACCGCTGGCCGAACCTCGCCGACGACCTCCTTCGGCTGCTGGATCGCTGGTTTCCAGGCGAACAGGTGCACGGAGTGGGTCCGTCGATGGGTACCGCGACCCTCTTGCACGCCGCTGCCCGTGAGCCGGACCGGTTCGCTGGGTTGACCCTGATGGTGCCTGCAACGGCGTGGGAAACCCGACCTGCGCAAGCTGCGAACTACATGGTCGCCGCGGCGCTCATCGAGACCGAAGGTGTCGATGCGTTTCTCACTGCCGCACGCGCAATAGCGGCCCCGCCGGCCACGATCGGAGCGCCCGAAACCGTGCCCGACGTACCCGACGCCCTGCTACCGTCGTTGCTGCGAGGCGCGGCACTGAGCGACCTACCTGCTCCTGACGACGTAGCGCGAATCGACGTTCCGACGACGATCCTGGCGTGGGTCGACGATCCGGGTCACCCGTTGTCGACGGCGGAAACCCTTGCGGCACTGCTGCCTCAGGCAACGCTGACGATCGCGCACACCCCGGCCGACGTCGATACCTGGCCTACCATCCTGCGCGACGACGTCGCCCGCCGCGGCTGATCACCGTCAGCGCGGCAGATCCGCAGGACCGATCGGAGCATGAGGATCTATCCGCGAATTGGGCGGCTCCGGCGCAGCAAACGCGACGCAGTCCAGCGGCCGGAGCGACTCCCAATACGAGCCGGACCTCGGCAGCGCACCGCTCAGCATTTGCGTGCCGTGCCGCACGAGCCCATCGGGGCCCACGATGCCCGAGAAGTTCCAGATGTTGTCCGGCTTGTTGTTCCACTTGATGCTCAACTCGATGACGTGCCGGTTGATTTTGCCACCTGTGATGGTTCCGTTCACAATGCCGCCGTCGTCGAATTTCACCCGTGCTGGGCCGCCTGGCACCAGCCCGGTCGATGTGAAGGTGACCGTCCATCGATGGTCGATCCCGTCGCCTCTGGCGATGAACTCACCGTCGAACGCGTATTGGGTGCAATTGGCGCTGGGAGGCGCCGCCAGCGCGGACGGGGCGGAAGTGAGCGTCGAGAACGCGGCTACAACAGCCACGAAGAGCCGGACTTTCGTCGACAGGTTCATCGCGGCACGTCCCCTGGACCGATGGGAGCGTTGGGATCCACCCTCTTGCTTCCCAGCTCCGGCGCAGTCGAGGCGACGCAGGCCAGCGGACGCTCGGAGTACCACAGCGCCTCGTAGCCGCCTTCTGCCTGCCGCCTCTGGTCACCGCGGGTGACGAGTCCGTCGTCGCCGACGAAGCCGAGAAAGCGCCAATAGTTGTTGGGTTTGTCCTTCCACTTGATCGTGAATTCCACTTGTCGCCCGCTGATCGCTCCCCCGCTCACTGTCCCGTCGACGAAGCCGCCGTCGCTGAATCGCACCCGCGCGGGACCGCTGGGAAACTGTCCCGTCGAACTGAACGTCACCTCCCAGTCGGTCGGGCCCGACGGGTAGCCACGGGCCCGAAACTCGCCGTCGAAGGCGTATTGGGTGCAGTAGGAGCTCGGTGGCGCGGCCTGCGCCGGTTGTGCGACAACGAGCATCGACACCGGGGCAAGCACCGCCGCAGCCGCGGACATCCACAATCTGACCGACCTACGAGACATCTCGGTCCCCTTCGCATCCTGAACTCACCGATGTTTCGAGGATGCGGTAGAGGCCTGCGGCGTAAACAGTCGTCACAGGGGTGGAATCAGCACACCCCTCGACCATCCGTACCTGTCGAACGCACGTGCATGCAGCGTTGATGCGACGTCGCACTGTAAACCGAACCTCAACGTACCGCCGTGGCTCCGTATAGCGAGAAAGTTACGCGCGCTGCTGCTCGTTGGGTTGCACAGAGCGCTGTGAATGCTGTACACATGAACTTGTGAATGACATACACGGCCCGCCGATTCGGTCGACCGAGAACCTCCTTGGCCTTGCGGAGGTGGCGGGCCTTGCGGGAGTCGCTCGCAATGTGGTGTCCAACTGGAGAATCCGCGACGCGCGGTTTCCGAGACCTGCCGCTGACCTGGCGGCGGGCCCCGTCTTCCGATCCGAGCAAATAGAGCGATACCTCGCTCGCAAAAGGAGCAACATGACGCACGTAATTAGTATGATCAATCTAAAAGGCGGCGTGGGTAAAACTACGACTACGGTAGCGCTCGCCGAAATTCTGGCCGGAGAGCTGAACAAACGTGTTCTAGTAATTGACCTGGATCCTCAGACCAATGCCACGACGATGCTACTTGGCGAGAAAGAATGGACGACTGCCAATGCAGCGGGTTTGACGCTGGCGACGCTGTTCAAGGACTCGCTACGACCAGAAGGCGAAGCCGCAGAATTCAATCTAGAGAAGACGCTACAAAAGCAGGTCTCACCGGTGTCAGCGGTGAAAAAACTCGACCTACTGCCAAGCAGTCTGGATCTGATCGATGTACAGGATCGCCTCGCGGCTGTTCCGAGCGGCCGATACTACACGGACCGGCCGGTCGACCTCCTTTATAAGTCGACACGGAAATTGCTTCCCGACTACGACTATGTACTGATCGACTGCCCGCCTAATCTGGGCATTATTACGCTAAATGGACTGAGAATGTCCCAGGGTTACGTAATTCCTACCAAGCCCGACGTTTTGAGTACATACGGGATCCCACAGATCCTGACCCGAGTGAGCGGATTCGCTGAAGGCCTGTTGGACGACGACATCGTGCCACTCGGAATCGTTATCAATATGTACCGAGCGGGCACTACGGTCCACGAAACTACGCTCCGTGCGCTGCGCTTAGACGTCAAGGCGAGCAAGTTGCCGCCGCTGTTCGATGCCATTATCCCTCACGGTGACGCCGTTGCGGGCGCCGCCGAATTCACCACAGCGTCAACGCTCCGCCAGCGATGGGGCTACAAAGGCCACTTTGATCAGCTCAGTGCGCTAGCGGTCGAGCTTGATGCGCGCGCGAAGGCACAACTGTGACGTCCCACATTGACGCAGCCGAGGCCAACGACCCAAAAGCAAGGGTTCTCAGCAGCCTCCAGTCCCTTGCGGTATCCCATGCCGACCTCGCCGGCGTTTTAGCCGATCTGATAACCGTCGTCGCTAATGAAGCAGACAGAAACTCTCGCTTCGCTAGGCAGCTCTCCGCGGCTCTTCTGGGCGATCGGAAGGAAACGGTTACGACGAGACCTCACAATGCGAAGCGCGCGCGTCGCAACCCCGGTCCGTGGGATCCAAATACTGTGTATGCCGACGTCGGGGAAGGCGGCCTACGGAGCAGGCTAGAGACGCTGGACCTTGAGCAGCTCCGAAACATTGTCGCTGAACACGGCATGGATACAGATCGACTCGCGATGAAGTGGCGGAACCCAGAGCGCGTCATAGACCGCATCCTGGAACGTGTCGTGAACAGAGCCACCAAAGGCGACGGGTTTAGGAATACCTGATGTACCGGCCTTTGATGCCTATTGAAGTAGAGCGCCTCCACGCGGCCGGAGGCAAGCAACGACAGTTATGAATCAACTGGCCGTCGCGGTGCCTCAAACATTGAAGCGGAACTCAATGCTGGGCGTTTGTTCGTGCTGGCTGCCATTGAGATAGCGCGCTGATCAGCGCGAATGACTGTTTGCAACGTTGGCACTGTCGGGAACGAATCGAATGTGCTGCGGACGTACTGCGGACGAAGTGGGACAACCCTTTTCTGTCCCACGGTGACTCTCCGGCCACACTTCGCCTTTGACCTGGCGTTTCATCACCGTGCCCTGGTCGGCGTGCGCTTGACGCCCCGAAGTTTGTGATCACGCGATGCCCGATCGCATGAGAGCTGCGTTCACGGCACCCGTGTTGGTGTCGACTTCGACGTTCAAGTCGATCGATTCCTTCTTCGCGATCAGCGCGTCGAGTCGCGTCGTGATCTCGTTTTGAATCGATTCGACGAGCTTGTCGAGTCCCGGTATCGAGTTGCTGCCGGTGTCGAAGCTGGGAATGATGTTGCCGAGGTCGACCGTTCCGGACTGCGCCATCGACGCGACGCCAGCCAAACCGGACGCCGCGGTGAACGCGAGTCCGGTGCCGAGCGCGAGAGCGTCGTACCAGTTCTTTGGCTTCATCGAGTCTTCGGTGTCGGGCCCGGAGTAGCCGCCGAATCCGCCGCCGTCGGCGTAACCTGCGACGCCGAGCCGTTTTCCTGTCTCTGCCCAGATCGCAAGGGAGCGTTGCCGCTTCGACTGAGCGAACGGGATGTATGCCTCGCCCTGAGTCTCCGGTTCCGCCCAGATCCGCATACCGGACGAGATCTGCGCGGAGTGATCCTCGATCCCGCCGGAGCCGAACATCTTCGCGGAGAACGTCGCGATCGGGGTCTTCTCACCGCCGCCGAGCGCCGTCGGCCAGTTCGTCACAAACACGCGCGACCCGTCGCCCGAGCCACTCGAACCCGCCGAGAGCGCGTCGGAGCTGCCAGGTTGACCGGGGCTGGAACTGCGGCCGTCAGGTCCCGTCCCGTACCGAGTTCCGTTCGGATCTTCGCCGGCAGGTGGGTTGAACATCGACCGCGGAAGATGCCAGATCTCCCGCTTGCCCGTGTTCGACGTGAACGTATTCTCATCAGCCGCGGGACCGCCGTAGGCGACCGTGCCATGCGCGCCACCCGACTCGACAGGAACGCCGAACAGGCTGCCGGCCATGTGCCCGTTCATCCCCGAACCGCCGTCGGTTCCGATGGTGAACGTGCTGTGATCAGCACCCGGCTTGAATCCGAGCGCAGCGAAGTCCGCGCCAGTGACGAACCTGGTTTGCTTGCCGGTGAGTTCGCTGTAGATGAGCGACTGATATCCCGAGCAGTCGAGCGCACCGTACTCGTACGGGATGCCGTTCTTCGACTGCGCAGCTTCGACCGCGCGCTGCCCGGCCGGGCCGCCGACGATGCCGCCGTCTTCCATGGCCAGCGCGCCGAGCCGCTTGCCGGTTTCGGCCCAGATCTTGAGGGAGTTGCGACGTTTCGACGACGCCATCGGGATGAACGCTTCGCCTTCGGTTTCGGCTTCCGCCCACTGCACCAGGCCGCGACCGCGTCCGGGTGCGATGAGAGCGTCCTTCGGCAGCTTGCCGTCGGCATTCGATGTCATCGGGACCGGGCCCTGAATGGTTCCGGCGATATCAGGTGTGACGCCCTGGTCTTCCCAGTACGCACGCCGCAACGCCAATTCGACTGTCAGAGAACGCTTCTTAGCTAGCCAGTCCTGCATCGTCCGTTCGGCGGCTTCGGTCTGCGCGGTGACTTCGATCTTCCCGTTCGGGAGTTCCGTCACCGTGAGTCCGAGTCGAATGAGTTCGTCGATCGCGTCCTTGCTCAGCGTCTCGGTGACGATCGTCTTCGAGTCGGGCACCGCGATAACCGAGTCCTTCAGCACGTCCATCGCGTACTTCGCTTCGGGCATACCCGGCTGGGTGATCTGCGTTTCGACGAGAGTCGGTGTCAGCCCCAGGGTGTCGAGATAAGCGCTCGCCGCTTCGGTGCTCAGTCCGGTTGCGACGAGCTGGTCGACGAGCGCCTCCCGGTTCGCGGCGTACTGCCCAGTCAGACTTTCGACCGTCTCGCCCGCTTCGATGCCGGTGCGGATCTGGTCACGGAAGCCGACGGTCATGTTCTTCAGACCGTTCTCCATCGCGACCTGTTGCACGTTCGCGCGGTCGATCGCACCGGTCCAGTTCTCGATCTTGATGGACGCGCCGTCCAGACCGATACCGATCTCGGCGGCGGCGTTGATCATCTTTTGACTTTGATCGTTGTATGCGGCCGACAATTTCTGATCGCCCGCGAACTCCTGGAACCGACCGTGTGCCTCTTCGACTATCGGGATGATGTCTTCGCGGATCGCCGTCGCGCCGTTCTTCATGCCTGTCACGGCGTCGCCGCTGAAGGTTTCGAGGCTGGTGGCGAGCTTCTGGATATTCTCCGACACGCTCGGCACCTCGACACCGAACACACCCAGAACCCCCCGCGCCACATCGAAGCCGCTCGCCATAGCGGCAAGGCCCTTCAAGATGCCGACAACCATCTTCGTGCCCATCTCGGTCACGTTCGCGAAGGCATCGAGCCCACTCGCCGCGAACCCGAGAATGGCTGTCGCTGCTTCGAACGCACCGTTACCCAAGCTCGTGAAGAACTCGATCACACCTGCTCGGTTGTTCGAAATAGCGCTGGCGAACTCTTGAATCTTCGGACCGAACGCTTCCGCCAGAGCGCCCTTGAGTCCGTCGGCGACGAGTCCGATCGACCGCATAGCACCGGTGACAGAGGTTGCCGAGTTGTCGCCCATGATTCCGGCGAGACGCCCTGCGGCGCCCTCGAATTCGCCGAAGTTCGCCAAGGCGGTCGACGGGTCCCACTGAGTGAACACGTCGTAAAAGTCGCCGGAGGTGTCGCCGAGAAGCGCTGCCGCAGCGGCGTTCCGCGTTGTCTGGTCTTCGATCCCGCGGAGCGCATCGAGCACGGTATCGAAGGCCTCGTTGCCGTCGCTGCCGCCACGCTTGAGACGCTCGAACATCTCCTCACCATTGAGGCCGATCCCGTCCATTGCGGCGATGACATCGTCGCTCTCTTCGGTCATGCGCCGGCCGAATTCGCGCAGCGCATCACCGGCGACGTCAGCGTTAAATGCGCCGCTATCTGTGGCCTGCTCGATCAGCGCGAGCGCCTGCTCGGCAGATATGCCCGCGTTCTTCCAGCCTGCCGAGTACTCCCAGATGACATCGAGGAGATCCTCGCCCTTGTTCGCGCTGCCGCCGACCACGTTGGCAATCATGTCCGCCGCCTCGGACGCGCTCCCTGCGAGTCCTGTCGACATCAGCGAACTGACGGCCTTGACCGAAGCCGACACGTCACTGTCGAGCGCTATCGAGATTGTGTCGAGGTCGGCAACGACCTTCTCAGCGTCGCGTTGCGTGGATGCGGGGTCGAGGATGTTGTTCTGCAACGCCAGCTTCAGCGTCGATAGGTTTGCCTGCACGGACTCGCCGAACGCATCGGCATAGGCCTCGCCCGCTGCGAGCGCAAACTTTCGAGCCTGCGCCTCAGTCACACCCGTTTGCGCTTGGAAGATGTCGCGGGACAACTCTTGCTGCATCCCCTGCTGAATGGTCGTAGCCAGCAGCGCGCCCGCCGCGACACCGAGAACGGCGATACCGATCAACGAACCAGCGACCGGGCCTGTCTTGCTCGCCAGGTCACCAAGGGTGTCTTTGAAGCCGGAGACGAAGTTCGTCCCCATCTTCTTGCCGGAATCCGCAGCACCCGAGGCGTTGTCGCCGATCTTGCCGACTTCGGTCGATGCCCGCTGCGCGCTGCGCGACATCTCATCGAAGCCGCCACCCGCTTCACGGGCCGACGCTTCGACCTTGGCGACTTGCTGCTGCGCATCCTGCGCCGCGCGCGCGATGCCCGACGGAATCTCGATGCGCTGCAACGACTGATTGGTATCCCGCGCGGACGCGTCGAGCTGCTGCAGCCGTTTCTGTGCGTCGCTCAGGCCTTTGGTCAGCTTCGAGTCATCGACCTCGAGGCGAGCAATCAGCCGAGCGACATCAAGAGCCACAACCGCCTACGCGGCGAGGCCGAGAATACGTCGAACTGCGCGCGGCTGCTCCACTGCATACGCGGGAACGGCGTAAGCCTGCGTCCACTTCGACCGAATCGAGCGATCGTCGTAGACGTCCACTGTCAGCGGCTTCTCGAATCCCACCGTTCCAGCCGCTCCGGAGCGGGTGATGTACGCCTTCCCAGGCGTGATGTACGGCGACGACTTCATCGTCAGACCAGCTGAGTTCAGCACCGTTGTGAGGTTCTCGGCGTAGGCGACGGTCAACGCGAATGCCTGTTCCGGATGCACCAACAGCGTGTCGAACTTGATGCCGAGCTCGTCGCCGTCTGCCGAGAGCTGAGCGAGCGCGAAGTCAGCGGCCGGGCGCTCACGGTTCGGCGTCAGTGTCGACTCCGGTCCGGTCGTCACGACGTCGTCCCAGTTGTGACCCACGATGTCGGCTGCTCCGCCGAGCGCGTCGAGTTCCGCGTCGAGCGTCGCGAGCGCTGCGACATTGAGCTTCCGCGCAATTGTGTTCGCCAGCTGATCGACCTGAATCGTCAAGTAGGACACATCGTTTCGGTGGATCTGCTCGTCGGAGGTCGCGAACTTTCCACCCCAGTCCCGGACCGGCGCAAGCCTGGCCTCCGGATCGGTGCCCTCGACGACGGCGTACTCGGCGCCTTCTTTGCGCTCGGCAACGTCACCGTTGAGGTAGCGGTCTTTCGCAGCGAGGACGTTGTACAAGATCGCGCCGCCCTGCACAGTTCCGCCGTACGGGCTGAAGAATGAATCGAGGATCAGCGTCTTGTCGGCGACGTCGGAGATCCGCGTCATGATGTAGGACGGGTTCGACATTGCCATGCTGACGGTCAGACGATCGCCGAAGAGTTCGGGCATCAGTGTTGCCATGGGGGGTTCCGCCTGTTCCTAGTAGAGGTTGACCTGGGCGAGAGCGCCCGAGGTTGCAGCGGTGACCACATATCCCACGGCGACGCCGGATGTCTTCGTGACCGCCTTGCCGTCGGTGCCGACCTCGACCTCGGAGAATGCCGCGATGTTTCCGGCCGCCTCTACCTTGACGACCCGCGCGCTGCCGCGCGACACCGTGACCAGTTGGCCGGTAGCTGCGTCGGTCGCGGCGACGCCCGCGATTCGGCCGGCCGCGGCAGCGTGCCCGACCTGGATTACTCCTGCGCTCGTGTTGCCGGTGATCCGGAGGAACCGGGCCATCGAGACGTCGCCAGTCGCCTGTCCTGTGATGTCGCGTCCTGGATTGAATACGTCAATTGACTTCATGCTGGTTCCCTTCGATGGACTCGCACACGCACGACGTCCGCCTCAAATAGCCACCGCCCACCGGTACGAACAGCCGGTAGGGTTCCGCGCCGCGCGAGATCGCGGGCGTTCGAGGGGCTGCACCCGAGAATGCGGGCGACTTCGTTGGAGTCGAGCAGGTCATGCCCAGATGGTGCCAGCCAGTCGTCAAGTCTCTCTTGCGTTCTTGCGTCGGCGTCAGTCGCCGCGTCAGTCGCCGCCGCGACCAGCTCATCCCGCAGCGCGACCAAAGGCCCACTGAAGCGCCCACCCCGCTCCCGCGCGAACTGCTCGAGCTGTCGCAAAGCCTCGACCAGCAACCGCGCAGAGCCAGCCGGAACGACCACCCCATCGACCCGCCGAACGTCAGTCACCGTTCTCGACCTCGTCGACCTCCGTGTGCGCCGCCGAAGCAAGCTCGGCCTCGATCGACTCGACAAGCAAGGCGAAGTCAGGAACGACGTCCAGGACCACCGCCAGCACCGCCCGGGTCAGTTCGCTCGATCGGCCGGCCTCCGCAGCCTCGCGGAGGATCTCCGAAATTCCGAGCGAATGCACCTCCCCATCCGTCGCCCGGACAACCCCCGTCCACAACACCGCCTCCCCCTGCGCATTTCGACGCTGAATAGCGTGCAGCAGCAATGCGCACGCGCGCCGCCGATCGCCGAAAAACCCCGTCATTTGTCGTTCCCGGGGGGGAAATGGTCACTTTCCGGACGGAAATCGACCCTGACGGAATGAAAAGCCTCCATTTCCTGGGTCGGCCGGGGGGGGTCAAACTGACCTTGGTCAGCTGGGCGGCCCGGGGTACCCAGGCTTTTTTTCGGATGTAGATTTTTGCCCCTGCGGGCGAGGTCTGCGATGGCCTGATTGATCTCCTTGACGAGCTTGGCGGCGTCGTCGACTGGGATGTGCAGCCGGAACGGGCCCATGAAGATGATCACCGATGATGTGCCGCATTCGACGCGCGGTGTCATGGTCATGTCTTTGGCCTTGAACACGATGTTGCCCACGGCGGGTGTGTCCTATCGGGGTTCGTTGAGAGCGGATTGGATGAAGGTGGAGACGAAGCGTTCGGGGTCGTCGGGGTAGGCGGCGACGGCGACGGTGGCGCAGATGGATGCGAGGGCGGTGACGGTGTCGAGTAGTCCGTCGGGTGTGGCTTCGATCTCGTCGACGATGAGCTTGAGCGGTAGTCCGTCACCGTCAGAGTTCCGGAGTGTGGCGAGGATGAGTCGGCCGGCAACGGCCAGTGCGGCCGCGGTGGTGGTCATGAGACTGCTGCCCCTCTCGACTTTGCGCGACGGCTGGCGAGTTCAGCGCTGCGTTGCCGGAGGATGGCGTATCGGACGCTTGCCGGGCTGTCGCCGTCGGCGAGGAGTTGTTCGGCCACCGCTCGTTCTCCTGCAAGGAATCCTTGAGGCAGGCTCTGGTCTACCCATGCGATCGGGTCCGCTTCGGGGGATGGTTCGTTGTCGACGACGTCGTTGCTCGCGCGCGCGTCAGTTAGATCAGTTGCCAAAGTCGACGACAAACGGGAAGTCGTTAACGGGAAGTCTCTTACGGGAAGGGGGACACCCTGGGAGTCCCATCGATCGGGCTCAGGTGTCCCATCAATCGGGCTCAGGTGTCCCATCAATCGGTCGACGGACTCGGATTGATGGGACTCCTTGGGTGTCCCATCAATGTCGCCGGATTGATGGGACACCTTGGGTGTCCCATCAACCTGAGCACCCTCGGATTGATGGGACACCTTAGCGAGGCGATACAGGGTCGGTCGGCCGTCACCACCGGACGCCTTCGTGCCTCTCTGCACGACCTCGATCAGACCTGCCGAACTCAAGTCCGCGAGCGCTCTCGATGCCGTCTTTCGCACACCACCGAGCGCCTTCGCCACACGGCTTTGTGCGACGTATCCCGACCGGCTTTCTTCCCTGCATCCCTCGGCTACAGCAAGGAGGGCGATCAGATTTCGGTGAGCGACGTTCGGCCCGCCGAGCGCTCCGGTGTTCCGCAAGCGCTCGGCGTTGTCGAAGACTTCGCCCACCAATTTCCCGGACATTCGTCAGAGACCGCCCGTTTTCAGGATTGACCCTGAAATCTCCGGCGTGGTGTACGCGGGCCACCCGCAGCGCGAGCAGTCGTTGCTGTCGACGTGGCCGTAGCGCGAGCAATAGTCACAGCTCGTGCACAGACCATCGAACTTGTGACCGACGCGTTCTGTCTCGCGCCCGCAGCGCACACACCGGGCGTCCATCACGCGAGTCACAGCGCCTCCCGAACGTCAGCTTGTGCGCCGAGTGCGACGGTGACGCGATCGATCAGGTCGACAGCCTCGGCAATGTCGAGCCGAATCACCGTCGCACCGACCTTGATGCGGACCCTCTCGTCACCCGGCCCTGCACCCGATGAAAGCGCCACGCCAATAGGTTCGTCGGTAAAGTTTTCGGTCAACACGTAGACCATCACGCGACCTCCAGCCGACCGATACCGGACCGATAGCGGGCGACCCTCGCGAGGTCGGCTAGCAACGCCGCGATGTGCTCGGCGTCGCCGAAATCGACAGTGGCAGTTGCTGTGTTGATGCCGAGCTCGATACCGGAGTCGGTGCTGACCACGGTCACGCGCGTGTCTTTGCTGATGCGGATCGAGCCGCCGAGGCCGATCATCCGACTACTGCCTTGTAGTCGGCCGCGATCTCGATAGCGACCTGCAGGAAGTCGCCCACGTGATCACGCAAAACAGTCAGGTCGTGGAACATCTGCCCACCGTCCTGCTCGGAACTGTCGATCGTGATCTGCGGCGGCGCTGTGTACGGCGGTTCGCCGATCTCGACCATGTCGAAACGGGTTATCTCGGCGACGAACGGTCCGCGTTCGACTTTTGCGAGCAGGGTGGTGGCCGCGTGCGATGTGGAATCCGGACCGGATTGGGCGAACGGCAATGCGGCGAGCTGGGCGAGAACTTCCGAACTTGTCGGTGCGGTGAGTATGGTCATGAGAGAACGTCTTTCCTTTGCGGGTTGGGTGTTCTGATTGCCCGGTGTCGCGGTTACCGCCGCACACCGGGCACCTTCGTTTGCGGGCGACATTTAGGCGACACCGCCGCGCATCGTGGCCTTCTCCTGAGCAGCGATCCACCGCTCAATCTCGCTGCGCCGGTATACGACTCGCTTTCCTAGGACGAATGAGGCTGGGCCCTGGTCGTTGTGACGCCAGTAGCGAAGCGTTCCGCTCGCGATGCCGAACTCGCGTTCGACCTCCCGCGTGGTCAAGAGTTCGCACATCTCCTGTGCGACGTCCTGGTTGGTCCTCATGCAACAACCTTTCGTTGTGGTTCATTCACAACAAAACGGTATCAACACAGTTGTTGTTGAGTCAATACACCGATTTGTTGTAGCGTCGCGGCTATGACAGAGGCGAGTGACGACGTTCTTGTGGGCTCGAATGTGCAGAAGTTTCGTACAGCGCGAGGGATGTCCCAAGCGGATCTCGCTGAGGCGATCAGCCGTTCTGGCGAGCAGTTCCACCAGCAGACGATCCTCAAAATCGAGAAGGGCACGCGGCCGCTCAAATACCTAGAGGCGCACCGCATCTGTGCGGCGCTGCGCGTTGGTCTTGCCGATCTGCTGGAGAAGGAGGCCCGAGCTAGTGCGGATGCTGGCATCTTGGAGCACACGACCAAGCTTTCGGATTTGTCGGTCGATATCGACGAGCTTTCGGTCAGGCTCGCTGACCAGCTGGTTGCTCTGGCCGACGCGGTGGCCATAGCCGGAAAGGACGCGAGTCCGTACCTAGTCACAAACGACGGCGCGGGACCGGGTCTGGGCTTCCTTCGAACCAACTGGGGCGATGAGCTGAATGAGCGATTGTTCGACGCATTGAGTCGGCACGATCGCGTTGCCGAGCTGCCAGCTGATTGGGGAAACACCTCAGCTGAGGTGCTCGAACGTATAGCCGGGCAAGACTGGGACTCGAACGGCCAGGACGATGACCGCCCGTCGTAATCGCCGTGCCGGCGTCGAGGACCGCTGGTATCGGACTGTCCGCGACCAGAGTGGTGCCGAGTCTAAAGTCGAGTCGGCCAGCCATGGAACGGGAAAGCGTTGGCGCGCTAGGTATGTCGATGATCAGTCACGCGAGCACGCGCGCGGATTCGAGCGCAAGGCCGACGCGCAACGCTGGCTCGATTCGATCGTTTCCAGCCAAGTCACAGGCAACTACGTCGACCCGCAGCTCGGCAAGATCACGTTCGCGAGCTTCTACCGTGAGTGGTCCTCGCGGCAGGTGTGGGTACCGGGCACCGTCCAGGCGATGAACCTGGCAGCGAACAGCGTCACGTTCGGCTCTGTCGCACTAGGGGATCTACGCCCGTCGCACGTCGAGACGTGGGTTAAGTCCATGCGCGACAAGCCACTCGAGCCCTCGACGATCCGCACTCGGTTCAACAATGTCCGCTCGGTACTCAAAGCAGCGAAGCGCGACAAGGTGCTCGGCGACGATCCCACCGAAGGCATCACCCTGCCCCGCCAGCGGCGATCCGAAGCGGCGATGCGGATACCGACGACCGAACAGGTGGGCGATCTACTCCGTTGCGCTGACGACGATTTCAGCGCCTTTATCGCATTGTGTGCCTTCGGTGGCCTTCGGCTCGGTGAGGCGGCCGCGTTGCGGGTAAGTGACGTGAACTTTCTGCGCCGGGAGATCCGTGTGCAACGTCAGGTGCAGCGAGCGAACGGCGGTGCTGTCGAGATCCGCGCACCGAAGTACGGCAGCGAGCGAACGATCTTCGCGCCCGCTGGACTGATCGACATGCTCGCCGAGTACATCCAGAGCTGGTGCTGCGGCAGCGATCCCGACCGATGGCTCTACCCGGGTGAATCGGGCGATCCATGGCACCAAAACACGGTCGGATACCGCTGGCGCAAGGCGAAGAAAGCCGCCAAACAGCTCGATTGGCATCTGCACGACCTACGCCACTTCTACGCCAGTGGCCTCATACACGCCGGGTGCGACGTCGTGACCGTGCAAAAGGCGCTCGGACACTCCTCGCCCACCGTGACGCTGACTACCTACGCGCACCTTTGGCCGAACGCCGACGACCGCACACGCAAGGCCGCGGAATCGATGTTCGCGGAAGCTGCTGCGGACGTACTGCGGACGGAGAGCGCCAAATAGGCCGCTGACCTGCGGACCTACACGTTGAAGCGGAACTCCACCACGTCGCCGTCGGACATGACGTAGTCCTTGCCTTCCATACGAACCTTGCCCGCCGCCTTGGCCTTTGCCATGGACCCGGCTTCGATGAGGTCGTCGTACGCCACGATTTCGGCCTTGATGAAGCCGCGTTCGAAGTCGGTGTGGATGACCCCCGCTGCCTTGGGTGCGGTGTCGCCCTGGTGAATCGTCCACGCGCGGGCCTCTTTCGGGCCTGCGGTGAGGTAGGTCTGCAGTCCGAGCGTGTGGAAACCGGCACGCGCAAGTCCGTGCAGACCGGGCTCGAATTGGCCGATCGATTCGAGCAACTCGGCTGCCGACTCGGCGTCGAGTTCGAGCAACTCCTGCTCGACCTTGGCATCGAGGAACACCGAATCTGCCGGTTCCACAGACGCTTTCAGCTCTGCGACACGAGCGGCGTCGGTGAGGACCGACTCGTCTGCGTTGAACACGTACAGGAACGGCTTGGTGGTCAGCAGCGAAAGTTCCCGCAGCAGTTCACCATCCAGCTTGTCTCGAGCCGAGAACAGCGTCTTGCCTTCGTCGAGCACGGCCTGCGCAGCGTTCGCGGCATCGAGGACGGGCTTGCGATCCTTCTTGACCCGCGCCTCTTTCTCCAGGCGCGGGATCGCCTTCTCGAGGGTCTGGATGTCGGCGATGATCAACTCGGTCTCGATCACCTCGATGTCGGCGGCCGGGTCGACGCGACCGTCGACGTGGATCACGTCGTCGTCGGCGAAGACGCGGACCACCTGGCAGATCGCGTCGGCCTCACGAATGTTCGCGAGGAACTTGTTGCCGAGCCCGGCACCCTCCGATGCGCCCTTCACGATGCCTGCGATGTCGACGAACGACACGACAGCCGGCACAAGGCGCTCCGAATTGAACACCTCGGCCAGCTTGTTCAGCCGCGGATCAGGCAGCGGCACAACACCGACGTTGGGCTCGATCGTGGCGAACGGATAGTTCGCCGCAAGCACGTCGTTATTGGTCAGGGCGTTGAAAAGGGTGGACTTGCCGACGTTTGGCAGTCCGACGATTCCGAGGGTAAGGCTCACGGTGTAGAGAGTCTACGGGCCGCAAGGGGTCGGCTTCGACGACGGATCACGCGTACGCCTCCTCCAACTCGCTGAGGGAGGTTTCGAGGTGGGTCAGGATGTGCTGGAGATGCGGGATGGATTTACGGTCTCCGATGACGCCGAAGTCGAGCGTTCCTGCCGTGTTGGTGAGCGTGATGTTGAGCGCCTGACCTTCGGTCACCACCGAGACCGGGTACAGACCGTCCAGGCGCGCACCGTTCCAGTAGACCGTCTCGCGAGGGCCAGGCACATTGGAAATGATCACGTTGAACGACTGTCGCATCAGCGACAGTGCGCCCGGAATGCGCGAAGCCAACAGTGGCGACGCCGCCGTTCCTGACCACGCCAAACCGGCGAGGGAGCCGACGTCGACGAACATGACCTTGCCACTGGCCATCGATTTGTGCACGACGGCAAGCCGCTCGACCGGATCCGCTTCGTCGGTACCGAGGTTGCAGATGATCATTCCAACGGCGTTGCCCGCTGCGTCGATGTTCTCGGGCGAGCGCGTCGAGATCGGCACCATCGCTTTGAGCGAATCGTCGGGCAGTCCGTCGTGTTCGAGGAGGTACGCACGCAGCGCGCCCGCACACATCGCAACAACGACGTCGTTGACGCTGACGCCTGCGGCTTTGCGGACCTTGTTGATGCGAGCGATGTCCCACGATTGGGCGGCGAACCGACGAGCGCCACCGATGGGGACGTTGAACATCGTCTTCGGAGCTTCGAACGGACCTTGCAGACCGCCCTCGCTGAACGAGCGCCTGGCCATCTTGACGGTGTCGGGAACGAGGCCGGCGATTTCGGAAACAACTTGCCCACCCGTCTTGACGAGCGCTCCCAAGCTGCGGTCGGGCGGTGGCTTGCGAGGACGCTTGCGCTGCGATTCCGGCAACCGCTGCCACGGGGCGACGCAATCTCTGGCGTCGGGGTCGGTCGTCAGCCTGTTTTCGAGCAACCGCAGTGCGCTCACGCCGTCGACGAGCGCGTGGTGCACCTTGGTGTAGACAGCGACGCGACCGTCCGCGAGACCCTCGATGATGTGCACCTCCCACAGCGGGCGGTGTCGGTCGAGAAGGGTTCCATGCCAACGGGATACGACGGCAAGCAGTTCTCGGATGCGGCCGGGCGACGGCATCGCGACGCGGCGGACGTGATACTCCCAGTCGATCTCTTCGTCCTGCACCCAACCGAACGAGCCGACGCTGCCGAACGGCGTCGCGAGTCGCTTCAAGAAGGTGGGGTGGACGTCGTTACTGGCGATCATCTGCTCGTACATCTGGTACGCGTAGTCCGGACCGGCGTCGGCCGGCGGTTCCAGCAGCATCAACGAGCCGACATGCATGGGATGCTCGCGCGACTCGGCGAGCAGAAACGCCGCGTCCAATGGCTGAATAATTTCCATATTGCTGACCTCCGCGGTGCCATCGGCCATTCCGATCTGGATGCCCTCGCCGATCGTAGCGCCGACGCGACCGTGCGGCACTGTTCTCTCGCATGAGGCCGAGTGGTCTGCAAGAGTTGATCGGGTGGCCGGCAAAAGCGACGAAACGCGAGCAGGTGTACCGCTCACCAATCTGGACCAGCCGTTGTTCGACGCAGCGGACGCGACCAAACGTGATCTCGTCGACTACCTCGAGGCGGTAGCCGACCGAATGATCGTCGAACTTCGGGACCGCCCGCTCTCGGTGATCAGAGTCCGACCGGGCCAGGAACCGTTTATGCAGAAGAACGTGCCGAAGTACACCCCGGAGTGGGTCGAGACGACGAAGGTCTGGGCGGAAGCCTCCAAACGCGAAGTGTCCTACGCACTGTGCAACGACGTCCGCACCCTCGTGTGGTTCGCCAATCAACGCGCCGTCGAATATCACCCGACCCTCACGCTGACGCAGCGGCCGGACCGCGTCACCCATCTCGTTCTCGACCTCGACCCGCCCGCTGGTTCGAGTGAGTTCACCTTGGCGGTCCGCGCGGCGCAGTTGGTGCGTCAGGCGTTGACCGACGCAGGCCTGTCGGGTGCGGTGAAGACGAGTGGGGCAAAAGGGGTCCACGTGATCGTCCCCATCGATGCGACGTCGACGATCGAAGAGGCGGCCGCGGCGACCCGCGCAATTGCGGCGCGAGCGGAACGACTCGACCCGGATCTTGCGACGACCGCATACGTCAAAGACGATCGGCACGGCAAGGTCTTCGTCGACTCGACGCGTGCTGGAGGTGCAACCGTTGCCGCGGTCTACAGTCCGCGGATCCGGCCGGGAACGCCCGTCTCGTATCCGGTCGGCTGGGACGATCTCGACAACGTCGCGCCTAGCGACTTCACGATTCGGAATGCGATCGAGCGGCTCGGTGACGGCGATCCGTGGGCCGACCAACTCCCTGCGCCGCAGTCGCTTCCAGCCGAATTGATCGAGGAGGGGCACACGATTCCGGTTGCGCGGGTCCTTGCGATGCACGAGGGAAAACGCCGGGCGCGGGCCCGAAAAGAGTGAGGGCGCTCCGCGCCTCGTGAGTCTTTTCGGCGGTCCCGCCCACCGAAAAGACTCACGAGCTGCGGAGCCGCCAAAATCTTTCCGGCAACATCGGTGTGAAACGGGTCACTTTCGGAAACACTGTGACGATGACGGTCAAAGATGTTCCGCGTGGTGGCGACGGTAGTGGTACAGGTCGAGCTGATCCGAACATCGAGTACCTGAAGACCGATCCCGATCTGCCACCCGTCGGGGTGATCGACCGATCACCGATCACGCCCGCGAAGAAGGCATTGTTCGCCGGCATCGCTTTGGTTGGCGCGGTTGCGTGGGCGATGATCGCCATCGTTCGCGGCGAGAACATCAGCGCGGTCTGGTTCGTCCTCGCGGCTGCATGTACCTATGTGGTCGCCTACCGGTTCTACGCACGGCTCATCGAGTACCGGATCGTCAAGCCTCGTGACGACAACGCGACGCCCGCGGAGATTCTCGAAAACGGCACCGACTACATACCGATGGATCGGCGCGTGCTGTTCGGACATCACTTCGCTGCGATCGCCGGAGCGGGACCACTGGTCGGGCCCGTGCTCGCCGCGCAGATGGGTTACCTGCCCGGCACGATCTGGATCATCATCGGCGTCGTCGTCGCAGGCGCGGTGCAGGACTACCTGGTGCTGTGGGCCTCGACTCGGCGACGTGGTCGCAGCCTCGGGCAGATGGCTCGCGAGGAACTCGGCGTGGTCGGTGGCACCGCCGCACTGATCGCCGTGCTCGTCATCATGACGATCCTGCTTGCCGTGCTTGCGCTGGTCGTTGTCAACGCGCTGGCCGAAAGTCCATGGGGTGTCTTCTCGATCGCGATGACAATTCCGATCGCGTTGTTCATGGGGGTCTACCTGCGCTTCATCCGACCTGGCAAAGTGTCCGAGGTTTCGCTGATCGGCTTCGTACTACTGCTGTTCGCCATCGTCTCCGGCGGCTGGGTCGCTGAAACCGGCTGGGGCACAGACTGGTTCACGCTCTCCAAGGTGACGATCGCCTGGCTGTTGATCGGCTACGGGTTCGCCGCGTCGGTCCTACCGGTCTGGCTACTGCTCGCTCCTCGCGACTACCTGTCGACGTTTATGAAAATCGGCACCATCGGGCTCCTGGCAATCGGCATCCTGATTTCCAGGCCGAACATCCAGATGCCCGCCGTGTCCGAATTCGCCACTGCAGGCGACGGACCCGCGTTCGCCGGATCGTTGTTCCCGTTCCTGTTCATCACTATCGCCTGCGGTGCACTGTCCGGATTCCACGCACTGATCTCGTCGGGCACTACGCCGAAACTGCTGCAAAAGGAGTCCCACGCACGAGTCATCGGCTACGGCGGCATGCTCACCGAGTCGTTTGTCGCGATCATGGCTCTCGTGACGGCCGCGATACTCGATCCGCACCTCTACTTCGCGATGAATGCACCCGCGACCCTGACCGGCGCGACGCCCGACGACGCCGCCGCGTACGTCAACAGCCTTCCGATCGGCGGCACACCGACGTCGGGTGCCGAACTGGCGGCTGCCGCAGAGGCGGTCGGCGAGGAGAAGATCATTTCGAGGACCGGTGGCGCGCCGACCCTTGCGGTCGGCATGTCCGAAGTGCTGCACGGCTTTCTGGGCGGTGAAAGCCTCAAAGCGTTCTGGTATCACTTCGCGATCATGTTCGAGGCGCTGTTCATCCTCACGACCGTCGATGCGGGTACTCGCGTCGCACGCTTCATGCTGTCGGATTCGCTCGGCAACTTCGGTGGTCCGGTAGCGCGATTCAAGGATCCGTCCTGGCGAATCGGCGCGTGGATCTGCTCGTTGATCGTCGTCGCTGCGTGGGGCTCGATCCTGCTGATGGGCGTGACCGATCCGCTCGGTGGCATCAACACCTTGTTCCCGCTGTTCGGAATCGCCAACCAGTTGTTGGCCGCGATCGCGCTCACGGTTGTTCTGGTGATCGTGGTCAAGCGAGGGCTGCTGAAGTGGGCGTGGATCCCCGGAATCCCGCTCGCCTTCGACCTGATCGTGACGATGACGGCATCGTGGCAGAAGATCTTCTCCGGCGACCGAGCGGTCGGCTACTGGACGCAACGCTCCCTGTTCGTGGAGGCGAAGGAAGCGGGACTGACGTCGTTCGGCTCTGCGAAGACGCCCGAAGCGATGGACGCGGTGATTCGAAACTCGTTCATCCAAGGCACGTTGTCCATTGTGTTCGCCGTCCTCGTTCTCGTCGTCGTCGGCGCCGGTGCCGCTGTGTGTATAAGGTCCATCAGGGCAGGCGGACTGCCGACCACCGAGTCGCCGGAGGTTCCGTCGAAGATCTTCGCGCCGAGCGGGTTCATTCCCAGTCCAGCGGAGCGTGAGGTCGAGGCCGAGTGGGACGTACTCATCAAGGAAGGCAAGGTCCGAGCACCTGGTTCCGCGCACGGCAAGGGCGGTCACTGATGGGAGGGGCCGTTCGGTCGGTGCTGTGGTGGATCACGTCGGTCATGGGCGATCACGACTACGCGCGCTACGTCGAGTATCTGCGGACGCACGATCCGGACGCGGACGTCCCGACCGAACGCGCGTTCTGGCGGGCACGGTACCGACAGCAGGACACAAATCCGGGCGCTCGTTGCTGCTGAGGGCGCTCCGCGCCTCGTGAGTCCTTTCGGAGGTTCCGCCCTCCGAAAAGACGCACGAGCGGCGGAGCCGCATTGGTGTCCGATTTCCGCTAGCTTCTGTCGGTGGGGCCTGCCAGTGTGGAGCTTGTGACCCAAGCAACCGCGCTACCCCACCTCGATTTCGAGCGGTGCTACCGAGCGGTGTCCTCGAAGGATTCCCGCTTCGACGGGCAGTTCTACACCGCCGTGCGCACGACCGGAATCTATTGCAGGCCATCGTGTCCGGCGATCACCCCGAAGTCGGCCAACGTCACGTTCCTCCCGACCGCGGCGGCGGCCCAGCACGCAGGTTATCGCGCTTGTCGGCGCTGTCTACCCGACGCTGCACCCGGTTCGCCGCTGTGGAGAACGCGGTCCGATCTGGCAGCCCGCGCCATGCGACTGATCTCGGACGGAGTCGTCGAGCGTGGTGGCGTCGACGCTCTCGCGTCCTCGGTCGGCTATTCGTCACGACAACTCACCCGGGTGTTGACGGCCGAACTCGGCGCCGGACCCCTTGCCCTCGCCCGGGCACACCGCGCCCACACCGCTCGACTGCTGATCCAGACGACTCGAATGCCGATGTCGGACATTGCATTCGCCGCCGGATTCGCGAGCATTCGGCAGTTCAACGACACGGTCCGCACCGTATTCGTCGTCACCCCGACCCAGATGCGGACCGAGTCACTGCGGCGACCCAACGTGTCGACCGCGCCGGGCACGGTCTCATTGCGACTCCCCTACCGTGAGCCCTTGGACGCGACCTGGTTGTCCTGGTTCCTCTCGGCCCACATCGTCGACGGCATCGAATGCTGGCGCGACGCAACGTACTTCCGCAGCCTGCGCCTTCCCCACGGCCACGGCACAGTCGGACTCGACATCAAATCGGGCTACGTCGACGCGAATCTGTCGCTGACGGACATGCGCGATCTCGCACCCGCCGTTGCGCGGTTGCGTCACCTGCTCGACCTCGACGCCGACCCCCGAGCAGTAGACGACGCCTTGTCGACCGATCCAGCGTTCGAGACTGCGGTGGCCACCACCCCAGGCATCCGCGTCCCGGGAAACGTCGACGCCGAGGAACTGCTCCTACGCACGATGATCGGGCAGCAGATCTCCCTTGCGGCCGCCGCCACCCACACGGCTCGGCTCGTCGCTGCCCTCGGCGAATCGATCGCGGACCCGAACGGCGCAGTGACCCACCTGTTCCCCACCGCCGAGTCGATCGCCGCCCACGGTGCCGACATCCTGACCGGACCGGCGCGACGAATCGAGGCGATCGTCGACATCGCCGACCGGTTGGCGACGGGGAAACTGACGTTGCACTGCGGTCTCGACACCACCGAGGCGCAACGAGAACTGCTTGCATGCAAAGGAATCGGTCCGTGGACCGCGGACTACGTCACGATGCGACTCCTCGGCGATCCCGACATCCTCCTCGACACCGATCTCGTTGTCCGACAAGGGGCTGCAGCGCTCGATATAGACCTTGCGGCAAGCGACGCCTGGAAACCCTGGCGATCCTATGCATCCATGCACCTGTGGCAGACTGCCCTCTCCCGAAGGAACTCGAAATGACCTATTTCGCAACGCAGTTGACTCCGATCGGCCCGTTCACGACCATCGTCGACACCGACGACGTCGTATTGGCTTCCGGCTGGACCGCCGAACCGGAGGACCTCCGGCCCCTGATCCATCCTCGGATTCGACCGACCGAACTCCACGTTCGCACCGAGCTCGGCAACGTCACCCGGGCAGTCGCCGCCTATCACAACGGCGCTATCGATGCCATCGACGACATTGCTGTACAACAGCATTCGGGTGAGTTCCTCGAACACGCCTGGAAGATCCTGCGCGCGGTACCCGCTGGGGCACCGATAACCTATTCCGCGTTCGCGGAACTGTCCGGTCGCCCGGCAGCGGTGCGCGGCGCGGCGAGTGCTTGCGCGCGCAACGCAGCGGCGTTGTTCGTCCCGTGTCACCGGGTACTGCGGATCGGCGGAAACCTCGGCGGATTCCGTTGGGGCCTACCAGCCAAGCGATGGCTGCTCGATCACGAGAATGCGGCTGCCACACGGGTGTGACGGGGAATCGCTGTCCACTGTTCGACGGTCGAGTTTCGAACTGCGGCCGACATCTTCCGTCGCTAACCGAAACGCACGGATAGTCTGAATCCGTGACCGAACCGGACGATAAACCAGCGGAGGCTCTCGCAGGCACTTTCGACGTCGATCGCGGTGACGTCATCGGGAAAGGACTGCTCTGGCTTGCCAAGTGGTCGATCTGCATCGTTGCGATCGCTGCGGGCGCGTGGGTCACCGGCTACGTCATCTCGAAACTCTGGGTCATCGCACTGCCGGTCCTGATGGCGATCGTCATCGCGACCGTGCTGTGGCCACCGACCCGGGCGATGACCAAGCGCGGCGCGCCACCCGCGGCAGCCGCAGGCATAAGCCTGCTGACGTTTTTCGCAGTACTCGCGGGCATCATCGCCGTGATCGTCCCGTCCGTCGTCGATCAGGCCCCAGAACTCGCCGACAAGTCCACCGACGGCGTCAACCAGGTCCGCGACTGGTTGCAGGGTCCACCGCTGAACATCCGCGACGAGCAACTCGATTCCGCGGTCCAAGCCATCGTGACCAAGGTCGAGGCCAGTGCCGAAGCGATCGCGACCGGTGTGTTCAGCGGAGTCAGCGCCGCAACGTCGTTCCTCGTCGCGTTCGTTCTCGTGCTTTTCCTGACCTTCTTCTTCATCAAGGACGGCCCCCGTTTCATCCCGTGGCTGCATTCGGTCACCGGCCGAAGGACCGGCCATCATCTGGAAGAACTGTTCACGAGAGTGTGGGCGACCCTCGGCGGCTTCATCCGAACGCAGGCGCTCGTCAGTCTCATCGATGCCGCGTTCATCGGCATCGGACTTGTGATCCTCGACGTTCCGCTTGCTTTGGTCCTCACCGTCATCACGTTCCTCGGCGGGTTCATCCCGATCGTCGGAGCTTTGGTCGCCGGTGTGCTTGCGGTGTTGGTCGCACTCGTCGGCAACGGTTTCACAACCGCCCTGATCGTTCTCGGCATCATCCTCGCGGTGCAGCAGATCGAGGGCAACGTCCTGCAGCCGATCCTGCAGAGCCGCAGCATGAACCTGCATGCCGCGATCGTGCTGCTCGCGGTGACCGCGGGCGGATCGCTGTACGGAATCGTCGGGGCTTTCCTCGCGGTGCCGGCAGCCGCAGTGGCTGCCGTCATCATCCGCTATCTCGGCGAACAGATCGACGCCGCGACGGTCAGCCTGCCACCTGCGCCTCGAGACGCGAGCCCGCCCGACCCCGAATGACGTGTAGGCGGTTCGGAATTCGCTGTCGCATTTCGTCGACGTGGCTGACGACGCCGACAACCCGGCCGCCTGCGCGCAGCTCGTCCAGGACGCCCATCACCGAATCGAGAGCTTCGTCGTCCAGACCGCCGAAGCCTTCGTCGATGAAGAGTGTGTCGAGTATCAGCCCGCCTGATTCCGCTGCGACCACATCGGCGAGGCCGAGCGCGAGTGCAAGCGCCGCAGTGAAACTCTCGCCACCGGACAACGTTTTCGCAGGCCGCACCGAACCGGTGTAGTCGTCACTGATGTCGAGGCCGAGGCCGCCACGCTTGCCGCGGGACCCCCGCGCGTCGGTATGCACGAACTCGTACCTACCGCCCGACATCCGACGCAGCTGCGCAGAGGCAGCGATAGCAACTTCCTCCAACCGCGCCGCCAAAACATACGAGCGCAACGACATTCGACGAGAGTTCTGCCCGCGCCCGGCGACCAGTTCGGCGACGCGCTCCAACTCGTCGTGGTCGTTCTGCATCGGTGCGAGCCGGTCGAGCGCTGACCACAAATGGGCGGTCAACTCCTCCAACTGCTTCGAACGCTGCGCTGCTTCGGTGTGCGCGACGAGGGCGGCGTGTAGGTCTGCTGCTGCGCGGCGATTCGTTTCCGAGAGTGCCTCGAGATCGGCTGGCGGCAGATCGCGAACAGCGATGATATCCGGATCCCCCAGAACTGCTTTCGCGTGAGCTCGGAGGTCGGCGGCGTCCGCCAGCACCTGCTCGATCGCACGTTGCCTCTCGTTCGACCGCCTCGCCGCCCCGGCGGCCGCTGCCGACTCGAACCCGTTGTCTGCGGCCAGCCGCTCGACTCGATCGGTCGCCTGCTCGGCCGACGCGGCAGCACCGCTTGCCTCGGTGCGCACGTCGCGCCAGCGCAGCGCCCTGTGCACGAGCAGGTCGAGCTTCGAGAGAGCTTCTTCCGCCGTCCCGTCGGCCCCCATCGCCGTTCCGGCCCGATCACGCAGGGCGGCAATACGTTCGTTCGTCGTCTCGATTCGTTCGGCAAGCGCGCTGAGCCGTCGCTCCGCGTCGCGTATGACACGGTCCAGGTCGTCGGCGCGCTTACGCTCGTGAATCAGCTTCTGCTCCAGCTGTATCGAGTGTCGCTGCGCCGCAGTCGCATGTTCCACAGCTGCATCAGCGGCTGCCAATTCTTCCGCAAGTTCGGTCGTTGCTCGATCCCCACCGCGCCCGACCAGCGCATCGATGCCACGCTCGACCGACGCGAGCACGGCAACAGCCGCGTCTCGCTCGGTCACTGCGGCGGCCTCGGCTGCCGCAGCGAGCCGCTCGTCGGCATCCGATACCGAGTCGTCGACAGGCTCTGCCCGCGACGGATGTTCGGCGGAACCACACACCTGACACGGCTGACCATCGACCAACGCACCCGCAAGTTCTGCCGCCATACCCGCGAGGCGGCGCTCCCGGAGTGCAAGTACATGCTCCTTCGCCTCGAGCTGGCGCGTCCGCAGCGCATTGACCCGCTCTCGCGCACCGGTCAAAGTTGCTGTCTGTCTCCGATATTCGACGGCTGCCGCGTTCGCGTCCGCCGCATCGTCGCGCCGCTTGATGCGGGCGGGCAGTGTTGCAGCAGTCTCGACGGCGCGCAGAAGGTCGTCTTCCAACGATCGAAGAAGGTCCGGAAGCAGCTCACGTTCGGCGTTGTGTGCGGCCGCCTTTGCAGAAAGGTCGTCTCGTTCGGCAACCAGGGCGTCCCGAGCCGTTTGCAGGCGCAGGCACTCCCTCGAATCTGCGACGAGGTCGTCGAGCCTGCTGATCTCTTCGGTCCATCGCCGGACCGCAGCATCGATCACCGCGGAATCCGCCGGACCCGCGGGCCACCCGACCGCACCGGCCAGTTCGGCGCCCTCGGGCAGGTCCGCGAGTTCGGCCGAGGCGTGCTCGAACACCGAATACGTTTTTGCCGCATACTCTTTCGCTGTAATGGTTGCGGTCAGCGACGCAGCGACCGACTCCGCCCTGCGAGCCCGCGCAAGTTCGTCGGTGACGTGCTGGCGGTCCTCGGCGGAGGACTCGTATGCTTCGAGTTGTGCTGCGGCGGTTGCCATCCGACGCTGCAGATCCGCGGTACGACGGGCGTCTGCCAACCGTTGTGCAGCATCCGTCGACACGCCTTCGCAGGAGCGCAAATGTTGTTCGGTCGCGGCCTTGGCGGTCCGCGCCTCGGCCAGCAGCTGCTGCGCCCATTCGAGTGCATCGGGCTCCGGTTCAGCGACCCCGGCCGCCGTGCAAATTTGCGCGAGCAGGCGATCGACGGCCTGTAGACGATCGGCGAGTCGGTCGGCGCTCGTACGGCGCCGGTTGGCGAGCCAATCTTCGGCGCGGCCGAAACGTTCTGTGTCGAAGAGCCTTTCGAGGAGTCGCTGGCGCTCGTCGTTCTCAGCGCACAGAAAGCGAGCGAACTCGCCCTGCGGGAGCAGCACAACCTGGAAGAACTGATCGGCGGACATTCCGAGCAATTTGTTGATCTCGTCGCCGATCTCCGGGATCCGCGTCAGGTTCCGACCACCGTCCAACCACGTCAGTGTCGCTTTGGCGTTCTCTACCCGGATTCCGGTGCTGCGCAGCTTCGGGCGCTCGTGTTGGGGGCTGCGGACCAGCCGCAGACGACGCCCACCGATCGTCGCTTCGAGGACAACCTGCGGCACCACACCTGCGGGCGCATGATCGGAGTGCAGACGTTTGCATTCACTTCGCGCGCCCGGGACAGTGCCGTACAGCGCAAATGCGATGGCGTCCAACACCGTTGTCTTGCCGGCTCCGGTGTTGCCGTGCAGTAGGAACAGCCCATCGGTGCCGAGTGCATCGAAGTCGACCGTTGCCGTGTCGGCGAAAGGCCCGAACGCAGTGACCTCGAGCTTGTGCAGCCTCACGCCGTTTCCTCCAGCGGCACTTCGGGATCAGCGCGGTTCTCGTCGATGGCTGCGGCCAATGCCTCTCGCAGCCAGCCGAGCTCGCGTGCGGACGGTTCGGCGTAGACGTCGGTGAAGAAGCTGCGGGCAACATCGATGTCCGTGCGACCACGCACGCGAGCCCGGTAGGGAAGAGCCGAATCGGATTGCAGCCGTTGCCATTCGACGTGTACCGCGTGAGGAAATCGCGTCTGCAGCCTGCGCATCGCGTCGACCGGACGGACGACGTCGGTGAGTACCGCGCTGACATAGTGTCCGCGCGCCGCATCGAAGGTCGGATCGGTCAGCAGTTCGTCGACAGTCCCCGTCAGTCGACTGAGCGGCCGAACGACAGGCAGATCGCGACGCTCGACACCGACCAAACCATGTGGGCCGAGGTCTGCCAACCACACCGCTTTGCGATGCGTGCGTTCGCCGAAGGAGTACGGCAGCGGGGAACCCGAGTACCTGACGCCCTCGGCCAGCGTCTGTGGCGAATGCAGGTGACCGAGTGCGACATAGTCGATTCCGGCGAACGCGTCGAGCGGGACGGTTTCGACACCGCCAATGGAGATCGACCGTTCCGATCCCGTCGCGGTGCCACCGACGACGAACGCGTGGGCAAGTACGACACTGCGGGGTACACCACGCGCAGCGATGTCGGCATGGATTCGAGCCATCGCAGCGTCGAGCACGTGTGCATGCGAACGGGCTTGCGGCACTCCGAGTTCCACACGCGAGGTCTCCGGCTCGAGATAGGGAATGCCGTAGATCGCAACAGGCCCATGCTCGTCGGAGAGCACGACAGGCCGATCGACCGAACCGATACGAGTGATCAGGTGCAGTCCACCAGCAGCAGCGAACGTGGCTGCTGCACCGAGGCGAGCCGGCGAATCATGATTGCCCGACGTCGCGACGATGACGGCGCCCGCTGCCCTGATCGCCTCGAACCCTTTGTTGCACACGTCGATCGCATCAGCATTCGGAACTGCACGGTCGTACACATCGCCGGCGACGACCACGACATCGACGCGACATTCGGCAACGAGTTCGGCAATGGCTTCGAGCGCACACGACTGATCGGCGAGCAGGTCCACACCGTGGAAGCTGCGTCCGATATGCCAATCGGAGGTGTGCAAGATCCTCATGTCGCCGACGGTAGGCGTATCCACCGACAGTTTCGGTGAGCCGGGCCAGCGTTTCGCAGTCGGATCCGCTCACATCCGCCGACGGCGCAATCCGTGCGGCGAACTTGTCGGTGGCCTCGTGCACGATCACCGCCATGACAGCGATGACAGCACTCGGGCTCCTGCTGGCGGCGGCATTCGGCACCGCGTTCGGCTGGCTGCTGCATGCCTCGCGCTCCGATCACCGCGCGGCGCGAGCCGAGGCCGCTCTCGCAGCAATGCGCGAAAACGAGCATCTGCTTCGACAGTCCGTGAGCGCAGCCAGCGAGGATTCGGCACGCAGGCAGTCCGGCGCGATCGGCGAGCAGATCTCCCAGGTCGTCACGCCACTTCGCGAGGCGGTCGGCGCGCTGACCCAGCATGTCGATCAGGTCGAGAACCAACGGGCTCACGCGTATTCAGGCCTCCGCGAACAGGTCGCCGGTATGCACCGAACGTCGCAACAGCTGACGACGCAGACGAGCCAGCTGGTCGGCGCGCTCAAAGCTCCGCAGGTGCGCGGGCGGTGGGGCGAGATGCAGCTGGAGCGAGTCGTCGAGCTCGCCGGGATGGTTCGGCACTGCGATTTCGATACCCAGGTGACGCGCGCTGGCTCCCGCCCTGACCTGTTGGTTCACCTTGCAGGCGGCAAGCAGATCGTCGTCGACTCGAAGGTTCCGTTTGCCGCGTATCTCGATGCGATTGAGGAAGACGATCCACGCGCGATCACCGCACACCTCGCACGGCACGCCCGCCGACTCCGTGCGCACGTCGACCAACTGTCGGAGAAGGCCTACTGGGAGAACTTCACTCCGACGCCCGAGTTCGTCGTGCTGTTTCTCCCAGGCGATCCGTTTCTCGACGCCGCACTGTCGACCGATGGTGAGCTGCTCGAGTACGCATTTGCGCGGAACGTGATCCTTGCGACACCAACGACGCTTATCGCTCTCCTCCGAACGATCGCCCACACGTGGCGCGAGGAATCGCTGTCGAAGGATGCCGCCACGATCCAGCAACTCGGCCGCGACCTCTACTCGCGTCTCAATGTTGCCGCCACCCACCTGGATCGCCTTGGGAGACAACTTGGTAAGGCCGTCGAATCGTTCAATCAGACGGTCGCATCGATGGAGTCTCGAGTGCTGGTGACTGCACGGAAATTGAACGACCTGCCGTCCTTCGAAGGCGATGTGCCCGACGTCGAACAAGTCGAATCCTGGCCGCGCGCCGTCGGCTTGGCCAATATCTCCCCTACCAACGGTCATGCCAACGATGCATTCTGATTTTCAGCGGTTAATGTCGTTATGTGTCTGGTTACCAACGCGCTCGCTCCTCCGTGCCTCTAGCGCAACGGTCGGCGTTGCCGACGGTACCCGGCGTGTCGGCCGCGATCGCAGTGCTCATCGCCGTTGGAGCCACGTTCGTCGGCTTCCTGATCGATGCCTCGCGTGGCTCAGAACTGACGGGCGCGTTCTCCGTGCTCTATTTCCTCGGTTGCATCGCAGCGGTTATCGCGGTTCGTCATCGTGGCTTGTTCACCGCAATGGTCCAGCCACCGCTCATCTTGTTCATCGCAGTGCCGCTGGCATCTCAGTACTTCACCGAGGAACCCCGCAAGTCACTCAGGGACATACTTCTCAACGTTGCGCTACCTCTGGTCGACAGATTTCCGACCATGCTGGCGACAACATTGCTCGCGCTGATCATCGGCCTCGTTCGGATGTTCCTCGTCAGCCAGCAACGCAGCACACTCCCGCGTCGAACCCGCAGCGCATCGGCAGCCGAGGACGAGCCTCGTCGACCACGACCCGGCACTCGTCCACGTCGACCCTCGAAGCCCGAAGCGGAAGCAGGCCCCACCCCGCCGCGACGCGACGCCCGCAGTACCCGTCGCGAGCCTCCGACAGGACGCGAGACTCCCCCGGCGCGCGGTGCCTATCGGGACGAGCCAATTCGTCCGAAGCGCTACGACGATCCGCCGACGCGCGACCGCACCCCGCGCGAAGCACCGCAGTCCGAGGCGCCCGGCACCTATCGATACCGGTACCCGAAGCCACCGGAAGATCCGCCGGCGACACGTTCGACCCCACGCGCAGAACGGCTGGTCCACGACTATTCAGTTCGGGACTATGCGGCGCGGGATCACGCAGCTCGAGATTATGCAGCTCAGGACTACCCAGCGCGAGATTACGCAGCTCAGGACTACGCAGCTCCGCAGCCACGAAGGCAAACGTCAGAGGGGCGCAGGCGTGCCGATGTCCCGGCCCACCCAAGCCCAAGAGTGCGTTATAGAGATCGCGAAGAGTAGTGACTGTGACATTGGCTCGCTCCGCTCGCTGGGCTTCGGGGCCTTTTGCGTGTGAGCTTCCCTCCTCCTTCGGTCGCTGCGCTCCCTCAGTCGTCAGTCCAGCTCACACTGGCCCCTCCGCGATCTTCGTTCGCGTTAACCCCGGTTAGGTCCGGCTCCCACGCAGTTCTCTTGGCAGCGAGAAGACCAGGGTCTCGTTGGCTGTCGTCACCGGCTGTACGTCGGCGAAGCCGTGCTCGGCGAGTAGGTCGATCACCCCGCGGACCAGCACTTCTGGCACCGACGCACCCGAGGTGAGGCCGACTGTCTGGCAGCCGTCGAACCAGGTCGTGTCGATCTCGCGGGCGTAGTCGACCAGGTACGAGGCGCGGGCACCCGCTCCGAGTGCTACCTCGACGAGCCGCACCGAGTTGGACGAGTTCTTCGAGCCGACGACGATCACCAAATCGCATTCGGGCGCCATCGCTTTGACGGCGACCTGCCGGTTCTGGGTCGCGTAGCAGATGTCGTCGCTCGGCGGATCCTGCAGCGTGGGGAACTTCTCGCGCAGCCGGGCGACCGTTTGCATGGTCTCGTCGACGCTCAGGGTGGTCTGCGACAGCCAGATGACCTTGGCTTCGTCGCGGACAGTGACGCGGTCCACCGAATCGGGTCCGTCGACCAACTGGACGTGATTCGGTGCTTCGCCGGCAGTTCCTTCGACCTCTTCGTGGCCTTCGTGGCCGATGAGAAGAATGTCGTAGTCGTCGCGCGCGAACCGCTTGGCTTCCTGGTGCACTTTGGTCACCAGCGGGCACGTGGCGTCGATCGTGCGCAGGCTGCGACTCGCTGCGGCGTCGTGCACGGCAGGCGACACTCCGTGCGCGGAGAAGACGAGCAGCGAACCTTCCGGAACTTCGTCGGTTTCGTCCACGAAGATGACGCCCTGGTCTTCCAGCGTTTCGACCACGTGGCGGTTGTGGACGATCTCTTTACGCACGTAGATGGGGGCGCCGTGCTTCTCGAGTGTTTTCTCGACGGTTTCGACAGCGCGGTCGACCCCGGCGCAGTAACCACGCGGTTCTGCCAGCAGGACTCGCTTACCGGTCGCGGTACCGACGCCACCTCGACCCGCAGATCGTGTGATCCCGACATTGAGTGGTACAGGCGCAGACATACCTCGAGGATACGTGTCGATGGCGCTCCATCCGCCCTCACAAGGACGGATCACACTCTCAACTACCAAATCTGCCGCTCGTCAGGCACCCTATGGTTATGATTCGACCTCCTTATCTGGCGCGGGTTGCCGCTGGTGCCGCGGTGTACATACTCGAAGAGACGCGTAAGTTCCCTTCGACTGCTGTGACGCTGCCGATGACCGCGTTCAGCCAGATGCTCCAGACCGGGATGCATTTCCAACAGTTCCTCACGAGCTTGGCCATCAAGGGCGATCGGGTTTTCAGTCCGCTGCTCGGCCCTGATCAGGACCAACCGGAGTGGGCGACGTTCGACGAGGACGAGACCGAACTCGATGTGCCCGATATCGCCGAACGCTCGGAAACCCCGGGTCGCTTCGCGTTGTACTCGATGCCGCCGAAGGAGCAGCGCGCAGGCGTGAGCACCCCGCGATCGACGAACGCGTCGTCGAATGCGGCTCCAGCGCCTGAACCGGCAGCCGAGCCGGAGATTGCTGCGTACCTCGATTACGCCAACCTGACGCTTGCACAGCTGCGCGCACGGTTGCGGAACTTGTCACTCGAAGAGTTGACGGCACTGCTCGACTACGAAGAGGGCAGCCTTGCGCGCGCCCCGTTCGTGACGATGCTGTCCAACAGGATTGTTTCAACGAAGGCGAAGTGACTGCTGCCCAGCAACCACGGACCTCCAACTCTGCCGAGAATCCGTGGCCGGTCCGGTCGGTGTCAACGAAGGTCACCCAGTGGATCGATCGCCTCGGCAGCATTTGGGTCGAGGGCCAGATAACTCAGATCAACGTCAGGCCCGGCACGCGGACCGCATTCGTCGTATTACGTGATCCCGCCGCCGACATGTCGTTGACGGTGACCTGTACACCGGAACTGATCCGAGATTCGCCCGTGGCGTTGACCGAGGGCAGCCGCGTGATCATGTTCGGCAAGCTCGCCTTCTATCCCGGCCGGGGCACGATCTCGCTGCGTGTCACCGAAATTCGCGCAATCGGCATCGGCGAACTCTTGGCCAGGATCGAGCGCCTGCGGGCGCTGCTCGCGGCGGAGGGGCTCTTCGATCCTCGCTTGAAACGACCGATTCCGTTCCTGCCCAGGACGATCGGGCTGGTAACGGGCAGGGCAAGCGCCGCTGAACGCGACGTCGTTTCGGTCGCGCAAAGCCGTTGGCCTGCAGTGCGATTCGTGATCAAGAATGTTGCCGTCCAAGGTCCGACCGCTGTTCCGCAGTTGCTCACCGCCATCGCAGAACTGGACGCCGATGCCGACGTCGACGTCGTCATCCTTGCGCGCGGCGGCGGCAGCGTCGAAGATCTGCTGCCGTTTTCGGACGAGACGCTGTGCCGTGCGATCGTCGCGGCGCGAACGCCGATCGTCAGTGCGATCGGCCACGAACCAGACAGCCCGCTGAGCGACTATGTCGCGGACCTTCGTGCCGCGACGCCGACCGACGCAGCCAAACGCGTCGTTCCCGATGCCAATGCCGAGCAAGCACTGGTCGCCGACTATCGAGGTCGTGCCGTGGCTGCGCTGCGCGGGTGGGTCGAACGCGAACTCCGCGTGATCGGCCAGATTCGAAGTCGTCCAGCACTGGCCGAGCCGACTCGCGACCTCGCAGGTCGTGCGGACGAGATTGCCATGCTGAGGCAAGCCGCCCGGCGCGACATCGTTCGCGCGCTCGATCTGGAAGGCACGCGGGCCGCTCATCTCCGAGAGCGCCTGACGACACTCGGACCAGCGGCGACACTTGCGCGTGGATACGCGGTCGTCCAGCGAATGAACGGAAGCGCGGACCCACACGTGCTACGTTCTGTTGCCGATGCCCCGCCCGGAGCGCAGCTTCGGATTCGGGTTGCTGACGGTGCTGTCAGCGCTGCATCGCTCGGGCCGCATCGATAGGACCCCCCGATAATTCCCCGATAATTCCCACTGTCGCTCCGCCGCCCTCGGCGCGACGATCGAAGTACTTGATGGAAGCGACGGAACATTGCCGCACAGTGACGACACCCCAACAGAAATCTCGCAGATGGGCTACGAAGCGGCCCGCGAAGAACTCGTCGACGTCGTTCGAATCCTCGAACAAGGCGGATTGGACCTCGATGCCTCGCTCGCTCTCTGGGAGCGTGGGGAGGCGCTTGCCAACCGTTGCGAGGAGCACCTCGCCGGTGCACGTGGTCGAGTCGAAGCAGCACTCGCGGCCGCGGAGGCCAACCGAAAGTAGTCTCGCTTTGCTCTTCGATCACAGCTCCGACGAGGACTATCGTCGGTTTTGTGGATGCGTCATCTGCTGTGCCGGGCGATCCCCCTGCGTCGGCGCCGATTCTGTTCGGCGCCCCTTCGACGGGTTCCAGTTTGCTGCCGTGGACATGGGCAATCGCGCGCCTGTCGCTGGCGAAGAATTACTGGATCTCGACCAACCGCCCCGACGGTCGTCCGCATACTCGCCCCGTTTGGGGTGTCTGGCTCGATAATTCGTTGTGGTTCAGCACGGGCTCACTTGCTCGGCACAACCTCGTGGGCAACGCTGCCATCAGCGTGAATCTCGAGGACGGCGATGCGGCGGTGATCATCGAGGGAACCGCGCGACCGGCGATCGCAGCCGGCGAACTGCGCAGGATGTGCGAGCACTACGGATCGAAATACGACTGGCCGATGCACCCGACCGCAGTCGGAATCGAGGACAGCGACGGCTCCGGCGGACCAGTGTTCCGAGTGTTTCCCCAGGTTGTCTTCGGCTGGGAATCGAATCTGCACGCACCGACCAGGTGGCGGTTCGACTACGTCGGCCCCAGCCACCCCTAGTCATCCCCCGAGGTCACCGCGGCAGCGGCGTCGCGTCCCCGATGGCCTGTGCGACTTCGGCGAACTCCGCGGCCGTCGCTCCACCGGCAATCAGGATGGAGACGTCGCCGAAGTTCGCGAACCATGCCCGTTTCTCACCTTCGCCGCCGTAGACCACCCACTTGCGAGTGCCGATCGTTTCGGTGCCGACCGCGGTGCTCTCGCCGACGACCTTGCGGACCAACGCGTCTTCGCTCGCATTGCTCTGGTGGATTTCGACGTAACGGCCGTTCGGAGAGACGTAGCCGATTCGACTCGACACGCTGCCGCCAGGAACTTGGACGCGCTCGGCCGAGTTGGGTTGCCAACCGTCCGGCAACACCGGCTTTCGTATCGGGAATCCGAGCTCACGCGCATCGACCTGGGAGACCGCGTCGACGTCGATCGTCGGTACCGGCCCAGGTTTCGGACCGCCGGGGCTGAAGCTGCACTGGCTGGCAATCCCCGCGATCGCCAAGCACAGAAGCACGAGCGGGATGAGCGAGAGAGCCATATCGCGCGAGCTGTGAAATATGCGGGGTTTGTCGGAGGCCACGCCGAAAAGTATCCCAGCCCCGAGTTCGGCCGTCACACTGGCAGGCGTGGTACAGGCCAAAGCACGGCTGCACAAGCCGTTCTGAAAGAATCACCCATGTTCCCGACGCCGGCACACGAGGCCGCCGCGTGACGTAACCAGGAGGCACTGCGGATGACGTCCAGCATCAAACCCAGTCGACGCGAAGCACCGGACCGCAACCTCGCCCTCGAACTCGTACGAGTCACCGAGGCTGGAGCTATGGCGGCCGGACGCTGGGTCGGACGCGGTGACAAAGAGGGCGGCGACGGTGCCGCGGTCGACGCGATGCGGCAACTGGTCAGCTCGGTATCCATGCGCGGCGTCGTCGTCATCGGCGAAGGCGAAAAAGACGAAGCACCGATGCTCTACAACGGCGAACTCGTCGGCAACGGCGACGGACCCGACTGCGACTTCGCTGTGGATCCCGTCGACGGAACCACGCTGATGTCGAAGGGTATGCCGAACGCCATCTCGGTGCTCGCGGTGTCCGAACGCGGTTCCATGTTCGACCCGTCGGCCGTGTTCTACATGGACAAGATCGCCGTCGGACCCGACGCTGCGGACGTCATCGACATCACCGCGCCCGTCTCGGAGAACATCCGTCGCGTCGCGAAGGCGAAGAAATCGTCCGTCTCCGACATAACCGTGTGCATTCTCGATCGGCCACGGCACAACGACCTCATCCAGAAGGTGCGAGACACCGGTGCCCGCATCCGGCTCATCTCCGACGGCGACGTCGCGGGAGCGATCGCTGCCGCACGGCCCGAATCGGGTACCGACATTCTCGTCGGCACGGGCGGCACACCCGAAGGCATCATCGCCGCCGCCGCGATGCGTTGTATGGGCGGGGTTCTGCAGGGTCGTCTTGCCCCGACCGACGACGAGGAACGCCAGAAGGCGATCGACGCAGGCCACGATCTCGACCGCATCCTGCTGACCGAAGACTTGGTCTCCGGCGAGAACGTCTTCTTCTGCGCAACCGGCGTGACGGACGGCGACCTGCTGCGCGGCGTTCGCTACAGCGGCGGCGGAGCAACAACGCAGTCGATCGTGATGCGCTCCAAGTCCGGCACCGTTCGCATGATCGACGCCTACCACCGCCTCACCAAGCTGCGTGAATATTCGGCAGTCGACTTCGATGGTGAAGACGGCGCAGATTTTCCGATGCCTTGATCTCCGGCCGCCCGCTCCCCGACCCACAACTGGCAAGGTTTACCTCATGACCGAGAGCACAGAACAGCAATACCGCATCGAGCACGACACGATGGGCGAGGTCCGCGTCCCCATCGATGCCCTGTGGCGTGCACAAACGCAACGGGCCGTCGAGAATTTCCCGATCAGCTTCCGGCCACTCGAGCGCACCCAGATCCGCGCGATGGGCCTGCTGAAGGGCGCGTGCGCGAAGGTCAACAAGGACCTCGGCCTGCTCGACGCCGACAAGGCCGACGCGATCATCGCGGCTGCGAACGAGATCGCTGAGGGCAAACACGACGACCAGTTCCCGATCGACGTCTTCCAGACCGGGTCGGGCACCAGCTCGAACATGAACGCCAACGAGGTCATCGCCAGCATCGCGAAGGCGAACGGCGTCGACGTGCACCCCAACGACCACGTCAACATGTCGCAGTCGTCCAACGACACGTTCCCGACCGCGACGCACGTCGCCGCGACCGAAGCCGCTGTCACCGATCTGATTCCAGCGCTCGAATACCTGCACGAGGCGCTCGCCGCGAAGGCGACCGAGTGGAAGACCGTCGTCAAGTCGGGCCGGACCCACCTGATGGACGCCGTTCCCGTCACCCTCGGTCAGGAGTTCGGCGGCTATGCCCGCCAGATTCAGGCAGGCATCGAGCGCGTGCAGTCGACGCTCCCCCGCCTCGGTGAACTTCCCATCGGTGGCACCGCGGTCGGCACCGGTCTCAACGCACCGGACGGCTTCGGCCCCAAGGTCGTCACCGAACTCGTCGCCTCGACCGGTGTCGACGCACTCACCCCCGCCAAGGACAGCTTCGAGGCCCAGGCCGCACGTGACGGCCTCGTCGAAGCATCGGGTGCGCTGCGCACCATCGCCATCTCCTTGACCAAGATCGCCAACGACATCCGCTGGATGGGATCGGGTCCGCTGACCGGACTCGGCGAAATCCAGCTTCCCGACCTGCAGCCAGGCAGCTCGATCATGCCCGGCAAGGTCAATCCGGTTCTGCCGGAAGCGGTTACGCAGGTCGCAGCGCAGGTCGTCGGTAACGACGCCGCAGTCGCATGGGGTGGCGCGGCCGGCGCGTTCGAGCTCAACGTCTACATCCCGATGATGGCGCGCAACCTCCTCGAATCGTTCAAGTTGATCGCCAACGTCTCACGGCTGTTCGCCGACAAGTGCGTCAGCGGCCTGATCGCGAACGTCGATCACCTCAAGGAACTTGCGGAATCGTCGCCGTCGATCGTGACTCCGCTGAATTCGGCGATCGGTTACGAAGAGGCAGCTGCCGTCGCCAAGCAGGCGCTCAAGGAGAAGAAGACGATCCGCCAGACCGTCGTCGACCGTGGCCTCATCGGCGACAAGCTGTCGGAGGAAGAACTCGACCGTCGCCTCGACGTCCTCGCAATGGCAAAAGTGAAGTAGGGCACGGCCACATCGTCACAGGATTTCCGACAGCGGGGATCGCAGCATTCGTGCAGCGGTCCCCGCTTCGTGTCCTCTGGGTGAGCGGCGCGCCAACTCGTCGCTGTTAGCACCTGAAAGGGCGTCGTTCAAGATCTATCCGAGGCGCGGGCCGAGGACTACGGTTTGCCCATGACTCGGCACAGCCGGCGCGCGACCATGATCGCCGCGACCGTATTTTCGATCGTCGGACTCGTCTGCAGTTGTACGACGGTGACGCCCGAGAACACAGACACGACCGATACCGAATCCGCAGACCCCGCCGCGGCCGCTGCGCCCCCGAATGTTGTTGCGGGAGTTCCCATTCCCGATGGCCGCGTCGACGAAGCGGTCGGCAAGTTGGACGGTATCGTCGACGAGCTCATGGCGTCGTCCGGCATACCCGGCATGGCAGTAGCAGTGGTCCACGGCGGAAAGACCGTGTACGCAAAAGGTTTCGGTGTTCGCGATGTCGGCAGCGGCGACTCCGTGGATGCGGACACGGTGTTCCAGCTGGCGTCGGTGTCGAAGTCGTTGGCCGCGACTGTGGTCGCCCATCAGGTCGGTACCAAGTCGATCGATTGGACCACACCCATCGCCTCGAAGCTGCCCTGGTTCGCCCTGCGCGACCCGTTGGTCACGCAGACAGTCACGATCGGCGACCTGTTTTCACACCGCTCCGGACTACCACTCCACGCGGGTGACAATCTCGAAGAAATCGGCTTCGACCGCAGACAGATCCTCGAACGGCTACGGCTCGAACCGCTCGACCCGTTCCGAATCAGCTACCACTACGGCAACTTCGGGCTCACCGCAGCCGCAGAGGCAGTAGCGACCGCTGCCAACACCGATTGGGCGCAGCTGTCCGACGAGGTGCTCTATCAACCACTGGGGATGTCGTCGACAAGTTCACGATTCGCCGATTTCGAGGCCAGGCCGAACCATGCAGTCGGGCATGTGAAAGTCGACAACGAATGGGTCGCCGAGTACGTCCGCGAGCCGGACGAGCAATCGCCTGCGGGCGGTGTCAGTTCGTCGGTCAACGACATGTCCAAGTGGCTGACGATGATGTTGGCGAACGGCCGTTTCGACGACAAGGAGATCGCTCCGGGCGACGCGATACTGCCCGCGATATCGGTCCAATCGGTGTCCTCGCCGTCGACCTCACCTGACGCTCGCGCCGGGTTCTACGGGTACGGATTCAACGTCGGTACGTCACCGGCCGGACGCACCGTGTACAGCCATTCCGGAGCGTTCGCACTCGGCGCGGGAACCAACTTCCTGGTGATTCCGTCCGCAGACGTTGCCATCGTCGCGCTGACCAACGCCGCACCGATCGGGCTTCCCGAAACGTTGACCGCAGAATTCAGCGACCTCGTCCAGTTCGGTGAGGTTCGGGAGAACTGGCGCGACCTGTACCGAGACGCCTTGTCCGCACTCGACGATCCGGCAGGGTCGCTGGTAGGCCAGACCGCACCGACCAACCCCGCTCCCCCGCCGCCGTTGCAGTCCCTGGCAGGCCGCTACGACAACGAGTACTGGGGTCCGGCGACAATCGCCGAAACCAACGGCAATCTGGTGCTGACGATGGGCCCCAAGAACGTCACCTACCCGTTGACACATTGGGACGGTGACACCTTCACGTTCCCGCTGAGTGGGGAAAACGCAGCACCGGGATCGATCTCCAAGGCAACGTTCTCGGGCAACTCCCTGACGCTCGAGTATTTCGACGAGGACGGATTGGGTAGGTTCAATCGATGACACCGCTCAGCGACATCAAACAGGACGCAACGACAACGGTCCGAGAATTTCTCGGGGCGCTGGAGGTGGATGCGACCGCAGAGGCACTCGAACTCGTCACCGACGACGTCGAGTGGATCAACAACTCGCTGTCGACCGCTCGTGGCGCTGGAAATCTCGACCGTGCGCTATCGATGGGCCCGAAACTTCGTGTCGGGTTCGCGGCTCACATCCACCACATCGCCGAATCGGCTACGGCTAGTTCCGAAAGCGTCGTGCTGACCGAACGCACGGACGTGCTCCGCTTCGGTCCGGTACGGATCGCCTTCTGGGTATGTGGCACATTCGAGCTTCGCGACGGCAAGATCGCCATCTGGCACGATTACTTCAGCTGGGCGAACTTCGCAAAGGGCACCGCAGTCGGCCTGACCCAGGCCGTGCTGCGCCGCACTCCTGCGCTCGACTAGACGCGCAGGCGCGCAAGTTCCTCGCGGGCCTTTTCGCCGTCGACGCCGAGGTCGGTGCGCTCGAAGACGTTCCACTTCTCCAGCAACGGGCGGAACACCAGTTCGTCCTGGCGCGCGGGATCGTAGATGCCTGCCTCGGCGAGGTCGGTGGTGCTGTCCCGACCGTCGGCGAGCGGAATCGTCGGAACCTTGAAGCCACGGACTCGGTCCGCGATCGCGCGCATCGCCTGATCGGGAACCAGATCCAGTGCGGCGACGACGATGTTGGCGTAGAAGTCGCGCTGCAGTTCGTCGTCGGTGGCGATCTTCTCGCAGATGCCGGCGACAACGGGATCGCCTGCAAGCTTTGCCGTGTTGCGATGGCGAATGCTCGATGCGGTCTCTTCGAAGGCCGCGTTGACGAGCACCTCGATCAGGTGCATCGCGGGCGCGTTGTAGTTGTTGGTCATGTGCGTCATACGGATGCGTTCGAGTGCGACGGGATCGACGGCGCGCGTCAGAACGAGGTAATCACGGATGACGATCGAGTGCCGATTCTCCTCGGCAGTCCAGCGCCCGACCCAACGCCACCACGGACCGATCCGCAGATGCTTGGCCAGTTCCCGGTGATAGGACGGCATGTTGTCGGCTGCGAGCACACCGACTGTGAGAGCGAGCTTGCCGATCTCGCTGAGCGTCGACTGCTCTGGAGCCCAGTCCTCACCGCCGAGGAAGGCGAAATTGCGACCGTCGTCCCACGGAACGAGGTCCTGCGGCTGCCAGCCTTCGGCGGCGTCACCATGGAGATGCAGGTTTTCTTCCACGACAGGAGCCAGCGCGATCAGCAGCGCTTTGTCGTTCATTTCGTCAGGCACGCCCATACGGTAGTCGCTGCGCACCGTCGAGTGTGAGTCAGCACCCGGGGAAACAGACGCGTGGTGGCCGTCATAGTCGACGGCCACCACGCGACACCTGCGCTTACTGCTACTTCGGAACGACCGTGGTCTCGTTGTTCACGAACGTGATGTGACCGTTTTCGAAGTCGCTCTGCTTGCCTCCCGGGATGTCCTTCTCATCGGAGATCGGGTAGCCGAGCGAGCCCTCCGGTCCGCCTTCTGCTTCCCAGGCTTCGCGGATCTTGCCCCAGACGACGTGCGCCTGCGTCTTGTCGTTCCAGTAGATGATGCCGCCGACGAACTCCTGGTACTTACCGCCACCGGGAGCAGCTTCCTCCGCGCTTGTCGGTGCACCGAGTGGGCTCGTCGGACCACCCGACGCGGTGTACTTCGCGAGGATCGGACCTGCGACTGTGTACTCCTGGCCGTCGGGACCGGCGATCTTGGTCTCCCCGCCTGCACCTTCGGTTCCGCTGGCTTCCGTTGACTCCGCCGCCGACCCCTCCGCGGTCGTGGATGAGCCTTCGGTGCCACTCTCTTCGGATGCGGACGGCTTCAGCGATTCGGTGAGTTGACCGGCACTCGACTTGGCCGACTCGACCACGTCGGACGCCTTGTCGTCTTCGCCACAACCGACGGCGACCAACGCAACCGCAGCTGTCGCGGCGGCAAAAGCGGCAGTTCTCTTGGCAATTTGGCGCATACTTTTCGATCCTCTCGATGGAATACGGGTGACGTATGGCACGCACCCGGGTGGGAGCGTATCGGAGCCACCCGCAACAGCGGGGCAAATTCTTCTTAAAAGATCGTCGGCTGACACAAGCCGGAAACGCGATCTCCCGAGCGACAGTCGAGGGGTTGAACGGCCTGTCGTGCACCGCAACGATATTCGCGGGAAATTCCGCAAATATAAATGCCAACTGACCGTTTTAACGGTTGAATTGGCACACTCCCCGACCAGCACTCAGGCTTCGTACCCCTGCCTTCGGTGATCCAAACATCACCGAAAAAATTCCTGGCGAATAGGCGGCTATGCAACGGAATGGGCGGTTGAAAGGTTGTTTCGACCTTTCAACCGCCCATCAGGCGAGGCGTTTATCTAGGAGTTCGGTCCGAATTCTTCCAACATTTCGGTGACCAGCGCCGCGATGGGCGAGCGCTCACTCCTCGTCAACGTGATGTGCGCGAAGAGCGGATGTCCCTTCAACTTCTCGATCACCGCGGCGACACCGTCGTGGCGGCCGACCCGCAGGTTGTCGCGCTGGGCAACGTCGTGCGTCAACACCACTCGCGAACCGCTGCCGAGTCGGCTCAGAACGGTGAGCAGCACATTGCGTTCCAGCGACTGAGCCTCGTCGACGATGACGAAGGAGTCGTGCAGCGACCGGCCGCGAATGTGCGTCAGCGGCAACACTTCCAACATGCCGCGATGGATCACTTCCTCCATCACCTCAGGGCTGGCGAGCCCGTCGAGGGTGTCGAAGACCGCCTGCGCCCACGGACCCATTTTTTCGCTCTCGCTGCCCGGCAGGTAGCCGAGTTCCTGCCCACCGACCGCATACAGCGGCCGGAAGACGACCACCTTGCGCTGCGTTCGCCGCTCGAGTACCGCTTCGAGTCCGGCGGTAAGGGCAAGCGCTGACTTTCCGGTGCCTGCCTTACCGCCGAGGGAGACGATGCCGATGCTCTCGTCGAGGAGCAGTTCCAGCGCGATGCGCTGCTCAGCCGATCGTCCGTGCAATCCGAAGGCCTCACGCTCACCACGGACCAACTGGACGCGCTTGTCCGGCGTCACGCGTCCCAGCGCGCTCGAACTCCCGCCGAGCAGCCGAACTCCGGTGTGGCACGGCAACTCTCGCGCCTCGTCGATGTCGATCACACTCTCGCTGAAAAGCTGATCGATCGTCGTCGACGCCACGTCGAGTTCGGTCATTCCGGTCCAGCCCGACGGGACGACGTCGTGAGCGTGGTACTCGTCGGCGGGGAGTCCGACCGCACCCGCCTTCACGCGCAGCGGTATGTCCTTGCTGACCAGGATCACGTCGCGACCTTCGGCCGCGAGATTCAAAGCACACGCCAGAATTCTGGAATCGTTTGTGTCCGTGCGGAATCCGACGGGCAAGACGGTCGGGTCGGTGTGGTTGAGCTCGACCTGCAGCGTGCCGCCCTCCGTGCCGATCGGTACGGGCCGGTCCAGCCGTCCGTACTGCAAGCGCAGGTCGTCGAGCATTCTCAAGGATTCGCGAGCGAACCAGCCGAGCTCGTGGTGATGCCGTTTGCCTTCGAGTTCACCGATCACGACCAGCGGAAGGATGACGTCGTGTTCCGCGAATCGAATCACCGCCCACGGGTCCGACAACAACACGGATGTGTCGAGCACATAGGTGCGCACACCGGTCGAAGGAGAGGTGTCGGGGGATTGTCCAGTGGAGCGGTGCGAGGGGGATTTCGACGCTGTCCCCGTGCGTCCCGATGAAGCGGAAACGGCTCGTGTTGCAGTCACGTGAGGCTCCTACGTCTGCATGGCACCCACGCAAACTCACTCGCTGGACCGGCGGGTCCTGTGTGTCAGATGACACGAGGACCGGGTGCCGGTCCCCTCGAACTGAATGAATCAGCCACGATCAGAACCTCCCGCACGGGCGGCTTCCCCGCTACCCGTACTGCCGACGCTACTGCTATTCGCACGATCCGGTCGCCCCGCACGAGGGCGTGTCGGTGAACAACTTATTAACGCGAGTCACGGCCGTATCAACAGTCTCGACTGTCCGAGTGAACGGCTCAGCCGAGCAGGCGCCAGTCTTCGAGGCCGGGGTACAGCGGGAAGGCCGCGGCGACGGCGGATACGCGTCGACGCTGGGTTTCGAGATCGCCGCCGGCGAGCGTGGTCGCAATGATGTCGGCAACCTCGGTGAACTCGGTGTCGCCGAAGCCACGGGTCGCCAGGGCGGCGGTTCCAATCCTGAGGCCGGAGGTCACCATCGGCGGACGGGGATCGAACGGCACGGCGTTGCGGTTCACGGTGATGCCGACCTCGTGCAGCAGGTCTTCGCCCTGCTGGCCGTCGAGTTCGGAATTACGAAGGTCGACGAGGACGAGGTGGACGTCGGTGCCACCGGTCAGCACGCTGATGCCCTTGCCCGCGATGTCGGCACCGGTCAGCCGGTCGGCGAGAATCTTGGCTCCGGAAATGGTGCGTTCCTGGCGGTTCTTGAATTCGTCGGTGCCCGCAACCTTGAGCGACACTGCCTTCGCAGCGATCGCATGCATAAGCGGACCGCCCTGCTGACCGGGGAACACCGCAGAGTTCAGCTTCTTCGCCCACTCCTGCTTGGCGAGGATCAGCCCCGAACGGGGTCCGCCGAGCGTCTTGTGGACCGTCGTCGACACGACATCGGCGTACGGAACCGGCGACGGGTGCAGACCAGCTGCAACCAGGCCGGCGAAGTGGGCCATGTCGACCCAGAGGTACGCGCCGACCTCGTCCGCGATCGACCTGAAAGCCGCGAAATCCTGGTGCCGCGGGTATGCCGACCAACCTGCGACGATCACCTTCGGCCGCGACTCGAGTGCGATCTTGCGCACCTCGTCCATGTCGATCCGGTGATCTTCCTTGCTCACCCCGTAGGAGTGCACCTCGTACAACTTGCCGGAGAAGTTCAGGCGCATGCCGTGTGTGAGGTGGCCACCGTGCGCGAGATCGAGACCGAGCAACTTTTCGCCCGGGTTCATCAGCGCCATCAGGACCGCTGCGTTGGCCTGCGCACCGGAGTGCGGTTGCACGTTCGCGAAGTCCGCGCCGAACAGAGCTTTCGCACGATCGCGGGCGAGCGTTTCGATGATGTCGACATGCTCGCAGCCGCCGTAGTAGCGACGGCCGGGGTAACCCTCCGCGTACTTGTTGGTGAGCACGCTCCCCTGCGCCTGCAGCACCGCGCGCGGGACGAAGTTCTCGGACGCGACCATCTCGAGCGTGTCGCGTTCGCGGGCCAACTCCCCTGCCATCGCGGCAGCGACCTCGGGGTCGAGCTCACCGAGCGAGAGGTTGTTCACGGACGCAGAAGTATCGGTCACGCGATCATTCTAGGGCGTTGCCTCGTGAGTCTTTTCGGAGGTCCCGCCCGCCGAAAGGACTCACGAGGCGCGCAGCGCCCCCGGCGTCAGCGGCTCGTCGAGCAGTCTGCGAAAGCGCTCCGATCGGTCGGCTGCGGCCGGCGCCTCGTCCAGCCACCCACCGAGCAGACGGTAGCCCTCGACGTAGGTGCTGATGTAGGCACGCCACAGCGGCGAGGACAGGAAGCGAAGCGACTGCCGCGCTTGTTTCGGCGTCGACATCGACCAGCGCTGCAAGAACTCCGCGACGTCGTCCTCGCTCCTGCCTCTATCGTGCAAGAGGAGTGCCGCATCCTGCCGGACGCCGAGGAGCTTTGCCGACGCAGCCGAAAGCCGTTGGGCACGTTCGCCGTCGAAGCGGATGCCGAGGTCGGCGTAGATCTCCTGCGCCCACAGCCCCCACTCGGGACCGGCTATGGCCCGCAACGCCAGGTCAGCGAGACCTTCGGCCATCAGGCACTGCGGCGTATTGACGAGAAACAGTGTCTGCTCGAGCTGACCTGCCCCGACGAGGCCCGCCTCCTTGCGGCAATGCTCGGTGTGGTGACCCGGGTACGACTCGTGCGCGATCAACCTCGGTAGATTCGCCAGATGCTGTTTGAGATCGGAGTTGATGGCCACTCGCGACGTGTAATTGCCGAGGTAGTAGTTGAATCCCGACCACGGCTTGTCGCCGACGACCTCGTATTCGACGACCTCTTCGGCGGGCAGCGGATAGGCCTTGCGGACCAGATCGCGCAGCGCGCTGGAGAAAGCCTCCACACAATCGCGCAACTTCTCCGGCGCAATCTCCTCCGCTGCACGATGAGCCTGCACACGTTCGATGAAACTTCCCGGCCCCGGCAGCACCGTGGCGATCTGCTCGTGAGCCTCGCGGTAGTCGTCGACGTCACCGAGCGCGATGTCGACGTCGAAGTACTGCTTCACCTCGTCTACGAAGCCGATCTGCTCACCCGCAAACTTGCGTCCCGAGCATTCCAACGCACGCAGATGCGCGTCGAGGAACGTGGCGCGATCCTCCGCCAGACCTGCTGCAGGCAACTCCTTACGTAACTCGGCCGCCCGGCGGGCCAGGTTTCGCGGATCGGGCGCAGGGGCATTCTCGACCTGCTTACGCAATTGCGGATCACCTGTGAAGGCGTCGACGAAGCCGTCTTCCAGCCGGTCGAACGACAGCCCGAGCAGCAGGTATTCGCGGACCAAGGCGTCGGATTCCATGCCGTCCGACCTTAGTCGACGTCGTCGTTCGAGCAGCAGGTGTCACAGCACACTCGGTCCCGCCGTCGCATGGACTGCGCGTTGCGAGCACAATTCGACCTATGCAACTGGAGGTGCGCGGATGGCACGGGTGAGCGAACCGAGCCCCTACGTCGAATTCGACCGCAAGCAGTGGCGCACCCTGCGACGGGCAACGCCCTTGATTCTCACCGAAGAAGAACTGCTCGGATTGCGTGGCCTCGGCGAGCAGATCGATCTCGAAGAGGTCGCCGAGATCTACCTCCCGCTGGCGCGTCTCATCCACCTACAGGTTGCCGCTCGCCAACGCCTGTTCGCCGCGACGGCAACCTTCCTCGGCGAGAAACACCCCGATCGGCAGGTGCCGTTCGTCATCGGCGTGGCAGGCAGTGTCGCGGTCGGCAAGTCGACGACCGCTCGTGTGCTGCAGGCACTTCTGGCTCGCTGGGAACATCATTCCCGCATCGATCTCGTGACCACCGATGGCTTTCTCTACTCGACGGCCGAGCTCACTCGTCGAAACATCATGCATCGCAAGGGCTTTCCCGAGAGCTACGATCGCCGCAAGTTGTTGCGCTTCGTCACCGAGGTCAAGTCGGGGGCCGAAGAGGTTGCGGCGCCTGTCTATTCGCACACGCTCTACGACATCGTGCCCGGCCACTATCACCTGGTGCATCAGCCCGACATCCTGATCATCGAGGGACTCAACGTTCTACAGACAGGTCCACGCCTGATGGTGTCGGACCTGTTCGATTTTTCGATCTACGTCGACGCACGGATCGAAGACATCGAAAACTGGTACACACAAAGGTTTCTCGCGCTCCGGGCAACGTCCTTCGCCGACCCGAACTCACATTTCCATCACTACTCGATGCTCAACGATCGTGATGCGACAGCTGCGGCCCGCGAAATCTGGAACTCGATCAATCGCCCCAACCTCGTCGAGAACATCCTGCCGACGAGACCGAGAGCGACGCTGGTGCTGCGCAAAGATGCCGACCACGCGATCAATCGGTTGCGGCTCCGAAAGCTCTAGGGCGCTGCGCGCCTCGTGAGTCCTTTCGGGCTCTTCTGCTCTAACCGTGGGTCTTTCGGCCGGGTAGTTGGGGTCGGGCTCCGCCGAGGC